>VFKF01000164.1 GCA_009885705.1 Nitrospira sp.
TGCTCGCACCTCTTCATAGGTCACATCCAACCCCAAGGCACGCAGCCGTTCGATGATCTGCGGGTTGCGGCTATGCCGGCTCTCGCGCAAGAAGGCCAAGCGTCGATTCAGTTCTGGGTCTTGCCACTGGAGGCAGTAGCCCAGGATATGCAACTCACTGTTGCCCACACGGGAACTGATTTCTACGCCGGGGATGATTTCAATGCCCAGCTCGGCTCCGGCCGCGAGGGCCTCGGGAATGCCGGTCACAATGTCGTGGTCCGTAATGGCCAGCGCAGTCACGCCTGCCTTGTGGGCGAGCCGGAGCACGTCAGTCGGCGAGAGGCTGCCATCGGAATGGGTCGTATGGAGATGGAGATCGATGCGGCTCATGCAGGCTCGTGCGGCAGGCTGCCGGGGCCTGCTTGTTGGGCGACGAGCTGCGCGGTATAGACCGCATCCGGTCCATGGCCGCCGTCATGCTCACCTTCGTCGTACGACAAGAGGCGGAGATTGGACGTGAGCCGGAGCAATTCGTTATGGGCCAGGCAAAATTCCCAGCGGCGCGGATGGCGATGGCGCAAATAGTTGTCGATGGTAAAGGTTTCGTAGATCAAGATCCCGTTGGGTTTCAGCGATTCGAGGAGTGCGGGAAACAACGCGCGATGGAGATAGAAGAAGACGAGGATGACGTCGTAGGTCTGTGCCGGAAACTCGGGCCGTTCATCCGTCGTTCGCTCGAGGTCCACCGTGCGGACTGTGAGGTTCGTGAGGCCCCGCTGTTTAGCTGTTGTTGCAAGTTGTGCCATGGCTTGCTCATCGCGGTCCATCGCATCGACCTGAAAACCCTGTGAGGCGAGAAAAAGTGAGTTGCGTCCGGACCCGGCCGCGACGTCGAGCGCCTTACCCTTCGGCAAGCGGTGGAGTTGCTGCGTGAGAAACCGGGACGGAGTGGGTCCCACATCCTGAATCCGATGAGCCAGGCGCGATCGTACAAGCTGTACGCCGACCGAACCGGTGACATGCTCCAACGGAGGGGCCAGTTTTCTCACCCAGATCTTTGCCCGTTCGACGGGAAACTCGGCAAAGAGCATGGTGAGGAGCCGTTCCGAAAGCGTTTCCAATAGGGCGCAGTCCTGCGTCGCGGCGATTTCAACGATCCGATCGGCCACCTGCGCATAGTCGACCGCTTGGCGGATATCGTCCGAAGCCGCCGCCGGGTCAGTCTGGCATTCCAGTTCCAGGTCCACCGCCAAGGGCTGAGGCCGTCGGCGCTCCTCCGGCGTCACGCCGCAGCGCCCCTGAAACTCCAATCGTTCGATGATGATTGTTCCTGCCATGATCACAAGACGGCAATCGTGCCTTCAATGCTAAACCCGGTCTTCGAGACCGTCACCGGTGAGGCGCCGGCTTCCTTCAGTTTCTCTCCCAGACCGGAGGCGGCGAGTGATTGCTGTAGGCCTTCGGCTGTCTGACCGAGGAGGAAATCGAGCCCGAGGACTGCGTAATGGAGCGGGTGGCCATGCGGACCATCGACCCGGAAGACATGCGCGCGGCTGGTGCCTTCCTCGAAATCGGTAATGTGATGCTTCGGAAATTGCCCGCGCAGGTAGAGACGGATCACATCGAATTTAGCGACATTGCTCACGAGAGTTCCTTTTGCCGTTCACAGCACATCTTGATCCCTACGCCTCGTGGGATGCTGAAAACGATCCCCAACTTCGTTCTCGGATCGAAATAATCCTCAACGTGCCCCGAGGGTACGCCTCCGGTTATTTCTCTCCTGCGGCCTTGCTGGATGACCTGTTTGAGCATCCTGTAA
>VFKF01000423.1 GCA_009885705.1 Nitrospira sp.
AAATATCCCCACAGGATATTGCGAAGCGGCGCAGATCTTGATACAACAGCGAGCTTGTGACTCGCATGAGGTATTACCGTGGGAAAGCCTTTCAGCTAACGAGTCGCCCATTATTCGGTTGATTGAACGAAACTAAGGAGAAGAAACGATGGTACCTACGCAGATGTTTCTGACGCGAGGCGTCGGAGTCCACAAAGAAAAGCTGGCCTCTTTTGAGCAAGCCTTGCGCAGCGCCGGCGTTGCCTATTGCAACCTCGTTACGGTGTCGTCGATTCTTCCCCCGAATTGCAAAATTATCCCGCGTGCGCGCGGTGAGAAATTACTGAACCCCGGTGAAATCACGTTCTGTGTCATGGCGCGGTCGGAAACGAACGAACGGAATCGCCTGGTTTCCGCCTCGATCGGCTTGGCGATCCCGACGGATCGCCGGACCTACGGCTATCTGTCCGAGCACCATGCACATGGCGAAACCGATGAAGAGACGGGTGAATATACGGAAGATTTGGCGGCACAGATGTTAGCGACGACGCTCGGCGTCGAGTTCGATCCGAATATCGCATGGAAAGAACGGGAACAAGTCTTCAAGATGGCCGGCAAGATCGTTCGGACACTTAACATTACCCAGTCTGCGATTGGGAAGCCCAATCGCTGGACGACCGTGATCGCGTTGGCCGTGTTCATTCCTGAAGAAAATATCCCCAAACGGCGTCGGTAGCCCTGTCGAGTGAGTGAACGCCCATGACGCTTCCTGCCGGATGGGAAGGTATCGACCAGAACTTCCTCGGGCTCGAAGAGCCTTGGTGCCATCCTGATCAGGCGGGCGTCTATATCCTCCCCGCGCCTTACGAACATACCTCCAGCTATGTATTGGGATCCGATCGAGGACCATCTTCGATCATCGAGGCATCCCAGCAGGTCGAGTTATACGACGAAACCCTGCGTTGTGAGCCCTATCGCGAATGGGGCGGGGTCGCCACCATCCGCTCGCTCGACCTTGCAGGCAAAGTCGATCGGCAAGCGGTGGATGCCATCGATGCC
>VFKF01000298.1 GCA_009885705.1 Nitrospira sp.
GCGCTTGCTGCGGTACGCCCGACGGATCGTCGTAATATGCACATCAAGGGCCGTGGCCAATTCTTTTGCCGTGAGTAACATTCGTCGTTTCACTCCTTTCACAAGGCACAGATCGTTGGTGCTGACCGTACGCGAGTGATCTCGCGCTGGGAACTAGGCGTATGCATGCTTACGCGTGCTTGAGGATGCTTGAGGATGCTTTAGGATGCTTGAGGGTGCTTGAGGGAGCAGCGCGACACCGCGGCAGGCAATGAAGCTGTAGCCTGACACGATAGGAACACTAAATACGGTGAAAGAAAGGAGTCCAGGTGGCTACGAGGCTGACGAGAGAGCAAAAAAGAAGACCGGGTGGCAAACAACGTTCTTGCCCTGCCGAGGACGACAGGATTGCACGTAAGTGACGAGGCTAAACGGTTCCAGTTCTGCCTCTCTCCCAAGTTGGGGTGCTTTCCAACAGAGACGAGGGTGCCCTCCCTCTAAGACCAGGCCGGATCTGGCGTTAATCTTTCGACAGGTGAACGGAGGAGGCATGGCACGAAAACGGTATGCGGCGGAAGAGATCATCGGGCAGGTGCGGACCATCGAAATCGAGTTGGGTAAAGAGCTTGTGGTGGACGATGCCTATCGCAAGCTGGGGATCACGCCACTTGAGATATACATTCTTTCCCGAATTTATTTGTGGCCAAGTTTTTTTGATTTTGGGGCAGTGACAACACGATCACGGTTGGCGCACAGCGCGGCCTTTCGGGCGATCAAGCAGACGTTTCCCCCGAGGCGGTCCGGCACGGACGGTCCTCTGTGGAGTTGGAGATCGAGACCGGCGCGCTGACCCAGCGCGCGAGAACCGCTGCCAACAGATTGGATTTCACCGGCTTACTCAGGTAGTCATCCATGCCGGCCGCGAGGCACCGTTCTTGATCCCCCTGCATGGCATTCGCTGTCATGGCGATAATCGGAACGTGGCGCGTGGCCTGCGCCCAGGGGCGAGGGGAGTGGGACTCGGTCGCCCTTTCCGCCTCGAGTCTGCGGATCTCCGCTGTCGCCGCAAAGCCATCCATCTCCGGCATCTGGCAATCCATGAGCACCGCGGCATAGGGAATGCGTGCCAACGCCTCAAGGACCTCGAGTCCGTTCGCCGCCACATCCGCGGAATAGCCCAACTTGGCCAGTATCGCGACGGCGACCTTCTGATTCACGATGTTATCTTCGGCGACCAGAATCCTGGCGCGGGCCTGCGTGATCGCCTCGGTCACACTATGACGCGTGACCAGCGCCGGGCGCGCCGGTCGGTCTGCGGGCGGGGGGCCCGGCTCGCATTGCTTGCGTACGGTGGTGAGACACGCGTACAGGTGCGCCTCACGCACTGGTTTGATGAGGTACGCGGCATAACCGGCAGCCTGTGCCTCCCGGGCATCGCCACGCTGGCCTTGGGACGTCAATAAGACGAGCTGGGTGGGTGCCAACGCCGGATCCGCCTGAATCGTCCGGGCCAGCTCCAGCCCATCCATGCCCGGCATCTGCATATCCATGATGGCGAGATCGCAGGCCTGGCCCTGTGCTGCCGCGTTGCGCATCAGTGCCAGGGCCTGCGGGCCATCCTCCGCGAGCAAACACCGGACCCCCCAGTGTTCGGCATAGAGGCTCAAAATGCGGCGGTTGGTCGCCTGGTCATCCACGATGCACAGATGCAACCCGCGCAAGTCCTGAGCGGCCGGGGCCACCACCGACGAGGTCTCGGGTGGTACGGGCTCGAGCGGCACCGTCAACCAGAAGGTGCTCCCCTCGCCCAGCCGGCTGTCCACCCCGAGTTGACCGCCCATCAGTTCCGTGAGCTGCTTGCAGATGGCGAGCCCTAATCCGGTGCCCCCATACTTGCGCGTGGTCGAGCGGTCGGCCTGCATAAAGGGCTGAAACAGGTGCTTCTGCGCTTCCGGCGACAGGCCGATGCCGGTATCCTGCACCGCCACCCGCACCGTGACCACCGCCTCGGTGTGATGGTCCACGGTAACGGTCACCACCACTTCGCCGCGCGCGGTAAATTTCACGGCGTTCGACACGAGATTCAGCAGAATCTGGCGGAGTCGTCCGGGATCGCCGCGGAGTGTCACGGGCACCGCCGCATGCACCAGGCAGGCCAGGTTCACCCCTGTACTGTACGCGCGCTCGGCCACCAGCTCCACGGTCTCGGCCACCATAGTGCGCAGGTCGAACGCAAGCACCTCCAACGTCAGCTTCCCAGCTTCAATCTTGGAAAAATCGAGAATGTCATTAATGACGGTCAGGAGGTGCTCGCCGCTATGACGAACGGTCTCGGCGAACTCCCGCTGCTCGGGCGTGAGGTCGGTGTCGAGCAGGAGCCCCGTCATCCCGATGACCCCGTTCATCGGGGTGCGGATCTCGTGACTCATCGTCGCCAAAAAGCTGGACTTGGCCGCCGTAGCGGCTTTGGCCTGGTCCAGTGCCTGGTCGAGATGGAGTGACTGCTCCTGGACAGTCTGTTCGTAGACATCCAGCATCTGTCTTAACACCTCAGACTCTGATCGTAAATGATCGGGGGTCGGTAGTGGGCGAGGGTTCAAGATGTCACGGAATTGGCTGGGCGCGGTAAAAATTAACCCGGCCTGATCAAATGGAAGAAACGCCAATTTGAGTGCGAGGGCACAGGGCTTAAAATGCATGGCTGTTTGATAGGAGATAGGGGTTCGGCTGAAAAGAATCATGGCATAGAGTTCTCCTGAGGGGAGCAATCCTCCAAAGCCCAGAACAGATCGTAGGTGAAGCGGGAGCACGAAGTTGTTTTGTGCAGGAATGTAGGGGCTTCCCACTGCATCAGAAACATAAAATACATTGTGGGCCTTCTCCTCAGCCTCCAGCATCAACCGTGTATCTACGTGAGGGTCCATGTTTACCTGGATCCCGAGCTGGTTGATCAATTGAGAGATCATCGGCAGATTAGAGAGAGCCTCTTTGCTGGGAAGAGGAATGGCTTGGTGCCCCATCGACTGGGTTCGTACGTTCCACGCTGGTTGATCTCCGGCAGTTGCCAATAGCACGAGACACTTGCACGTAGGCAACTCAGATATCTCTCCAAACATCTTTTGCGCACTGGTCTGGAGTTCGGCATCCAGCCCTCTATAGGGTTGTGTAATAAACAGCCGCACAAGGGCACAGGAACGGGTGCCTGTCTCTTTGACCACGAAGTTGTCATAGAGGTAGCGAACCATTCGGTTCCCCGTTTCCTCCAGACTGTCGGCCCCCGAGCCCATTTTACGCAGCAGGGTCAGGTTGCTGGTTAGATCTGAAAGCGTGAAATTGGTCAGGTCATACATCTTCTCTCTCTCTCAAACAATCATATTCTGGTGATCGCCACCAAAGGTGATCATCGTCACTGCGAGCGCTCGGATTGACCGAAAACGCTGGCATCTAGCGCGATCCGTAATGACGGCTTTCCAAATCGTTCCCCCTGGAAAGGATCTGATGGAAGTCGTAGACCGAGCGGCATATCCCGAGAGGATGACGTCGGCGACGATCAGGCCTCAGGCGTGATACGACACAGCCTACAGGTTGTCAGCGTCTATCCAGGCCGGCGGCTTCTACATCGGCCGCCTCATCCCACTTTCCCGGCATTCGCGTTGCCTCCTGTGGATTAATACTGACATCATCTGCCACGAACAGGCGGATACTTGAGCGCGCCCTTCATCAAGATGACTGCATCTGACTAAATTTCCGTGATATCCGTATCGGTCAATTCGGAAGGCATCTTGATAGCTCTGTGGAACTGACCCGCTGGTGTTGCCGGCGGGTCAGGCTCAGGGACAGAGTCATTGGGGTACGTAGGCCTGCTCAATGGGCGGAGGGTCGCCCCTCTAGACCGACAGCCACGCACGCGACCGCTCTTTTGTCTTCGGAGAGAACATCACGCTCCAGGCCCACGGCCACGACAAATACACACGCACCTTTGGAGACGTGATCCTCCCCGACGGGATGAACCTGAATCAGGAACTCGTCAAGCAGGGCTGGTGCTGGTGGTATCGGAAGTATGCGCCGGGGGATAGGGTGCTGGAAGGGTTGGAGAGGGACGCAC
>VFKF01000358.1 GCA_009885705.1 Nitrospira sp.
CAGATCCGGAAACGTCGCATCGAACGGCACGTTCCGCGCAAACAGTTGCTGCGTCGACCCCATCAAGGGATTGCGGATGTCGTTGCAGATGCCGCTCAGGGTCCGGAAGCGAATCAGTTCTCCCCGGCAGACGTGTGTTCGGTCGCCGCCGACAGCCTGGTAGTTGGGATGGCTCTGCGGCAATCGCAGCTCCGGCCAGGTCTTGAGCACCGACCCTGCCTCGCCGTCACGGCCCGTGACGTAGGACTCGTAAGTCCCATTGTTGTCAAAGAGGTTGAATTTGATAAGTTCGATGCGTTGCACTTCTAGATCGTAGAGCGCGCCGTTGATCCCATGGGCGTTGGGACCCAGGACCTTGGCATGGGCGAACAGACGCGCAGGGGCTCGTGAGGTGATATCGCCGGCAGACCAATAGTTGGGCCAATCCAGCCAGGGCCCCTCGCGGAGACGCTCGGCATGGGTTCCGCCAAGGCAACGCGCCGTGGTATCCGGAACCTTTCCGAGGAATCGCCGCTCTCGTATCGTCGCAACGTTCTGTAGATCCCGTTGCACGAGCATCTCGGCGCAATCTTTTGTGGAGTCCACATAGGTCGCAAACGGCCCCTGCCCGGCGCAGCCCTCGAGCAAGCCAAGTGCCGCTGCTATCATCAGCCCTGACCAGTTCCGCATCCGCATCTCAGCCCCTTTCTCAAACACAGACCACCACACGCCCCCATCGCGAGGCTAGGCTACGACTGACGCAGAGAAGAATCAACAGCCTTGTCCTGCTCCGTCAGCTCTTGACCGGCCTATGACCGGGGCGTAGAGTGAATGTAGTTCGTCGAATCGCCTCGGTGTGTGAGGCATGTATCATGGTCCTCCGTGGAACACAGATCCACCGGTTCGGGCCTGCTGGGTATACCCTCCATCGCGATCTCATATCTTCCAACGACAGAGCCCGGCTCCCGCACAACGAGACTGTTGCGCGCATTCGGACCATCGCTCACATCGCCCCCTCCTCTCGACCAATCAATCAGCTGACCGTGCCCTTCACGTTTTCCGCGAATCACCTCACTCGGTCATACGTCATTCGAGCCGGACGGCCTGCGGAAGTTGACCGCTCCCCGAATGGCTCGAGATAACAAGGAGGTCGTTATGTCGCATAAATACACCACCATCGATGTCATCGTGGGAGTGGGCCTCTGCGCCATCGTCTTCGGCGCACTCCTGCTTTTTGTCGCGGTATCCGGCACCTTCCAGACTGCGCCGGTTGCCTATGCTCCCCTTGATCAACCGACAGGACTTGCGGCTGGAATGGCCATGCTCCAGCCGGCTCTTGGCCAGGCCATCGTCGAGCGCGCGATCCTGGCGCGCCACAGCAACCAGGGCATGACGGAAGCCGTTGCCGAATGGAACAAGGCGACCATGGCTGCGCAGTCTCTGCAATCCATCCCAGGCGGGCCCTTCGGCTCGATCCTGCGCGATGCCGCCACCGTTCCCGATCGCCATGCCGCCCGCGTCCAAACCGTCATGGGGCGCGAGATCGTCAACTTCACGAAGCGCGGCGTTCGCAGCGAGATGCTGTCCGCGAATCAATACCTCTCACAATACAACGACCGTATGATCCGGACGGCCAAAGCCAGAGGAGAGTTCCTGGACCGGGAGTTCACCTCGACCTGGCAAGCGACGCTCGGGCACAGAATCGTTGCTGCCGCGCAGGACTATCGAGGCCTGAGCCTGTCGATCCAGGAACAACTGGGCCGAGCGATTCTGCGGGTCACCCATCTGCAGGCGACGTTGGAAGAACGCTGGGCGCAGAATGAATATCAACTGGCCAGCTTGATCGTCGCAGCCGTTCGCACCGGTGCCTTGACGGACCGGCTCACGCAGCTTGCGATTGTCGAACCCACGCCGGCGCCCACGGTTGTCGCCTCCCAGGACCAGGCCTCGTTGCCGCACATCCCGGTCGCAGTTCTGGCTGCAGCAGCACTCGTCTTAGTGGCGATCTTTTTCGCAGGACTCACGATGGCCGCGACGATCAGGGAACGACGCGCGATAGCAGAGATGAACCGCAACAATGCCCGGTGGGTTTATCGAATCGCCGCGTAGCTCGGCAAGGGAAGCGATGCGGGACCGGGAAGCCGGTCCCGCACGAGGACATACAGGACATCCTGAATACGACGAACCTGTCCTGTTGCACAAACAGCAGCTCGTTACGGTAGCGTCTTGACGTTGGCGTTGCTGCCGGAGACCGGCAGGGAAGTGAGGTTCTTCTTGGGAATCACCGCAGTACTCGAGCAAATGGCGGCGTCCTTGTCGACCTTGCGATCCACAATCCGTACCTCTGACAGGACTTCGTTGACCAGCCCTTCGCGGACGATTTCGATATCCTGCTCCGCGTCCTTCCCCGTCCGTTCACGAATGCGATCGGTCGAACGCTCCGTGACTTTCACCCGGATCAGTTTCGAGAGTTCCACGCGCGCGGCCAGGTCGGAGGAATGTTGGCAGAGCGAGAGCCCCTTCGACAGGTTCCCATATCCGATTGCGCGGACATAGCCATCGTCGGATGGTTGAATTTCGACTAAGGGAACCTGGATACCAGTCCTGTTGGTTGGAGCTTGCCCGGACGGCTGATCCGCTATGGCAGAAGACTGTGGCTGTGAGGACGTCTCAGTGTGAGCCTGCGGGTGTTCCTGTTCATGCAACTGTTGAAACGCCTTGTCCGCATGCTGGCGCACGACGTCTGGATTGGAAGGCGGCGCTTGCGGAGACGAACAGCCGAAGAGCACCAGCAAACTGACCCATAGCAGTGCGATGCCTTGTAATCGTGTGATCCAGAGACTCTGAACATGCGTAGAATAAAAAATACCTGCGCCCTCCAAACTCGCTCCTTTTCCCCTCAGGGGGGGGCGGCCTGGTCGATCCTCGAATGCGCGCGTCCAACAAAGGTTGGTTCATCTGGTCTATCTCGTCTATCTGGTTTGTCTGGTTGGTCGGACCGGAAATTCATCCAGAAGAACCAGATAGACCATCCAACCAGACAGACGAGCCTGTGCGCGTTCCGCGAGCAGGAGGACGACCAGGCCGCCCTCCTCTTATGTCTCCATCATCTCCAACCGCGCATCGAACTCATGCCCGCAGGCCGTGCAACGGATGCAATCCGACTCAACGGTAAATTCATCCGACCTGATTCCCATGCCGCCGCAGTCCAGGCAGCGTGCGAGCTGAATCCGTTGATCGTTCACCGTTTCGTATTGCGTGCCGCGAAGACAATAGACCGGCTGCCCATCGAGCAGCCATGGCTTGCCCGCATGATCGACCACCGGCAGCGCCAGATAATGATGGTTCACGTAATCGTCAAGTTCCTGCCGGTTGGCGAACCCGTCCTTGATCAGCTTCCCCCCGACCGCCTCGTAGAGCCTGTTCTCTTTCACGATTGCCTTGGTTGGCCCCATATCGCACCTCCCCTTCTGATAAGAGCGAATGGCTGATCGCTGATGGCATGAACAAGAACGGCCTCTCGCAAGATGAACTGCATTATGCGAAGGACGAACAACCTGTCGTTACACGATCCCCGAATAGTAGCGAAGAATGTTGCTCACAGAAATCACGCCGATGATCGCTCCATCCTGGGTCACGGCCAGATGCCGCGTGGCCTGGTCCTTCATCAGCCGGACCGCATCAAGAATGGACTGCTCGCCGTCGATCGCCACCAGCGGACTCCGCATACAAGATTTGACGAGGGTCGTAGTGGGATCCAGCCCCTTGGCGACCACCTCGCGGGCCAGGATCGAATCGGTGATGAAACCCACGTAGGACTGGCGATCCGTCACGAGGAGCGAGCCCAGCTTCCATTGCTGCATCAGTTGCCCCGCGTCGCGCAGGCTGGCATCGTACGACACATTTCTGATTTCGAAGGACATGTGTTCGGCCACCTGGGGGCCGGTGAGAACCTGCCGACCCGTCTTGTGTTTCTTGGGTTCGTCGGACCGGCGCGCCTCCAGCTCGGAGATACAGGTTTCCAAAACCCGGCTCCGCTGCAAGAGGCTTTGCCGCAGGCTGTCCATACCCGTGCCTTCCGGCGCCTCATCCGTCATGTTCACCAATCCCGCGGCCTCGCCCACCTCTGCATATTCGTAGGCCTCCAACGACTCGGAGGTCTCCCCCAGCAGATCGGCAATCAATCGCTCTGTTTCCAGATCGAATTCATCTAGGCTGCGTGTCGGGATACCTTTCCCCAGATAGGGTGCGAAATCGGCGAGTTGCTTGCGCAATCGCTCGATGCTGCGGTCAAGAGAGACTCGTGGCTTCTTGGGAGTGGTGCGCGTCCGGTCCATGGCACCTCCTTATGATGATGACACTGGCGAGAATGGCCGATCTTACCCCCGCTGGATCTGCAAGGGCAAGCGGCCAACATCATAGGAAGGGCGTTTCGTGGGGATTGCGCGAATCTCAGCTGTGGAAGACTGTCAAAATGCGAGGTAGTGGCAGGGGCCGAATGTCCGGCGGCATCCAACCAGGTACAGATATCCCAGTGACTCCACCTGAACTGGTTTGCTCCATCGGACCTCAAACACGTTCACCGTCTTGCCCCATCCGAAACGGGAGGTATGGACTTCGATCGATTGTGTATTCTGAGGTGCCTTGCCCATGACCAGCAGGATTCCCTCCTTGCTCCGGTTCAAGGCAAAGGCCTCTCCCTGTTCAATCACGACGGACTGGTCCTCATCGGCTTCGAGGACCTCATAGGTACACATCGCCCGATACTCGACGCGCGCCTCACCACGGCGAGCCGGAGGAGCCGTCGTCGCCGACATCACCGCTGAAGCCTGCTGGAGATCGAGATCTTCCACATGTTGTTCTTGCGCGATGATCGCTGCACGGAGAGAACACATTGCGTCGAGAGTCTGCGTCGCCATCTTCAGGCCTCCAGTCTTGTTGAGCGTGGTGGATGTCCTCTGAGTCTTGAAGTGAGAGCAAACACCGTACCGCACAACAGAGAGAGCCGACCGCCTGATTGTCAGGCCTTTCGATGTATCGCCGCTGTTTCTGACTGGAGAGGCTAATCCCTCCGAAGGGATGCGACTGCACCGTTCGGGAGCGGAACCACTCTATACCATCGATTTCACAGAGGTCTTCCTGCTGTAGTCATCGTCCTACAACTCCAAGGTGATTCCTTCACCGTAGGATTCGTGATCACGAACGGGGGGAAATGGGTAAGCGAGGCAATCCGATTGGAAGAATGGCTAGACGGAAGGTATGGCGTGGAGCGCGATGAATCTCTTCAGTTGCAAGGCGCCCGTAAACGTCAGATGCATGAATTCCAAGCCGAATGTCTGTTCCTTTGCCCAGCGGACCGTGGCGCGCTCAACGGCGACCGGTGCGAGCTGTTTGGGTAACTGCAAGGTCACCATCACCTGATCGCCCGGCTTGATGGAGGCTTCGCTCGACACGC
>VFKF01000024.1 GCA_009885705.1 Nitrospira sp.
CCCCCCTTCCGAGTTACTTCCTCCGGGTCTACCGTTCCCCAGGGATTTCGCTATCCTCTTAACAGCGGCACGAGTTCCCAGACCGAAAACCGAGGAGGGCGACCATGCATTGCTCACGCTGTTTCAGTCTCATGGCGAAGGATCATCTCTTAGTGTTCGAAAACGCCACGAGACGCATGTTGATGGACGGGTATCGCTGCATGAATTGCGGGCACGTCCATGAATCCCCGACTCAGCAGTATCATCTGTCGCAACGGAAGCCGGTATCGGTTGGCAGGCGCTTCGAACCAGACTATCAGGGTGAAGATGTCCATCTCGGCGCTGAGTCGTTCGTCCTACAGGCAGCCTAAACAGGCTGTTGATAAAGGCCGCCAGCGGCAAAGACCGTGAAGCGTCCCTCGTGAAGCGTATCTCGCAGGCCAGGGAGTCTTTCCTGTCCGAACGACGAGAGACGAGAGACGAAAGACGAACGACGGATTAAGAGGCCGGCCTTTCTGAACAGCCTGCGAAACAGGTCGCTTCAAGGGAACAGCCCCACGAGATGCCTGAGCGGCACAATCCAACTCTGGCCGGAGGGACATGGCTACAATCCTGATCGTTGATGATGACGCATCCATTCGAACATTCTTGTGCCGCATCCTGGAAGAGGACGGCCATGAGGTCCGCGAAGCGGCCGATGGGCAGATCGGCCTCAGGCTGTATCGCCAAGACCCAACCGATCTGGTAATTACCGACATCCTGATGCCGGAACGGGATGGGATGGAGGTCACACTCGCGCTGACGCGTGAATTCATGGAGGCTAATATCATTGCCATGAGCGGTGCGACAGATGCCCGGAGTCTTCTGGACATCGCCAAACTTTTCGGCGCACAGCACGTCATCCAAAAGCCCTTCACAGTTGAAGAAATCAGACGTCTCGTTCGCATCACATTGGAGCAGTAGCGGAAGCCCCGACTGCCTACCTCGAGCCAGAGGCCTGCGACGGCCATAGCGATCCGGCGATCATGCCGACTCCCGCTGCCAGAAAACCGACAAGTTGCGTGGGCCAGATGGCAGTCGGCGAACCGAATCCTTCGAGCGCCAGCCAACTCGTGAGACCAGCCACAATGGCCCAGCGTGCGCCCTGAGTCGTCGCGCGTTTCCAATAGAGCCCCGCGAATAGAGGGATGAACGCTGCCACCAGCGTCACCTTATAGGTATTCACCACCATCTTGTAGATGCTGGCGTCCGACCAGAGGGCAATCGCCAAGACCGTCACGGCAAACCCCACCAAGACCACACGCATCAATCGAAGAAACGCTGAATCGTTCAATGGCGACAACATTGGCTTGATGACGTTCTCGCTCAAGGCCACCGACGGCGCCAGCAACGTGGCGCTCGAACAACTCATGACCGCGGAGAGGACGGCCCCGAAGAACAGAATCTGGGCCACCATCGGCGTGTGCTGCAAGATTAGCGTCGGCAGGACCAGTTGTGAATCCTGCTCCAACAGCAGACCGAACTTCACAGGGTCCACCATTGTCGCCGCATAGGCCAGAAACATCGGGACAAAACAGAAGAGGAAGTAGAGCGTGCCGCCCAGCAGCGATCCCCGTATGGCCGTCCGTTCATCCCGCGCAGAGGTGATACGTTGGAAGACGTCTTGTTGGGGAATCGATCCCAACATCATCGTCATCCAGGCGCCGATGAACGGGATCCAGGCCGAGAGCGTCGCCGGGGGAAAGAGGTCTAATTTGCCCGCAGCCGCTGCATGGTCGATGACCGCGCCCACTCCTCCCGCCAAGCTGCTCACGACAGACGCGATATAGAGCAGCCCCCCCATGATCACGGAGATTTGGACAAAATCCAGGATCGCCACGGAAAACATCCCGCCGAACACCGTGTAGGTCAAGACGATTGCCGCACCGATCACGATGCCGGCCGACTGACTGATCCCACCCTCGGTCACCACGTTGAGGACTAGCCCCAACACTTTGAATTGGGCCGCGACCCAGCCCAGGTACGACGCGACGACGCAGAGGGTGCAGAGGACTTCAATGCTGCGGTCATAGCGAATCCGATAGTAATCGCCGACGGTCAGCAGATTGAGTCGGTAGAGGCGAGGAGCGAAGAAGAGTCCGGCGAGGATCAGGCACATGCTCGACCCGAATGGATCGGCGACGACGCCACGCAATCCCTCTTTCACGAATGTGGCAGAAATCCCGAGCACCGCTTCTGCGCCGAACCACGTCGCAAAGACCGTCGCCGTCACAATCGGCAGCGGAAGACTCCGTCCGGCGACCGCAAAATCCTTCGTGGTATGGACCCGTCTGGCGGCAACCAGCCCGATCCCGACCGACAGAAGGAGATAGAGAATAACGAATCCAAGAATCATAGGAACGGCTTGGGCATCCTTGTGGGCAGATTCTAGCGAGGCCTCGACAAGGGTGCAATGGAGGAGTGGCACAGCTGCCAAACGCATGTTAGGCTGAAGTGAGTTGCTACCAGGAGGGCGCCATGAACGATCACGCAATCCGTCAAATCCCTGAGAGAACAACAAGCCGGCCTTGGCCATGGCTTCTCGGCGGTGTCATGGGAATCGGCATACTGTTGGCTTCGCTGCCGACCCAGGCGGGCGAGTCGCAGACACCGTGGGAATGTTCAAACTATACCGGCGACGCCCACACCCGTTGTTTGGCGGCCTTCGTCGAATCCCAGCGCGACCAGATCGCCGCGCTTCAAGCCCGCGTGCAAGCCCAGCAAGACACCGTCAATCAACTCAAGTCCCAAATGGATCGCCAAGCCGCCATCGGCGCAGCAGCACAACAGCCACTGGCCCAACCACCCACCATCGTGCAGGTGGCCCCTCCCCTCTATACCTATCCGCCTGTGGGACTCGGCCTCTATTTAGGACGCCCCTGGATCTACGGGCAGCCCTACTACTACCCTCCCTACATCTTCGGCCCCCGCTATTATGGACATCACCGAGGCCACCGCTGGTAACGGGTTCGCACCGATTTCGGTTTGTCTGGTTAATCTGGTTTGTTTTGTTTGTCTGGTTAGTCTCGTTCAACCAAACAAACGAGACAGACCAAACAAACCAAATAACAGTCTTCTTACGCTGACGGACCGTTTCAGCATCCTGCAAGCATAATTGTCTTGAGCCCCGCCGCAACATCGCATACTCTACAAAGCTTCGGGACTTGCGATATCAGGTCCGTCGCCGTCACATACAAAGAAAGGATCGCTCATGCGCTTCGTTGTCTCCTGTTTGGTCGCCCTCCTCAGCCTGGGAACCAGTGCGGCATTCGCAGCAACCCCGGAACCCACGAACGATGAACAAAAAACCCTCTATGCTCTGGGACTGGCCATCAGCCAATCGTTAGGCGCATTCAATCTGACCGAGTCTGAGCTTGATCTCGTGAAGTCCGGCATCACCGATGGCGTCTTCAAAAAGACCCCGAAAGTCGAGCTCCAGACATTCGGCCCGAAGATTCAACAACTGCAGCAGGCCCGCGCGTCGGTCGTCGCAGAGGCGGAAAAGAAAGCGGGAGCTTCGTTCCTCACGAAAGCCGCCGCAGAATCCGGCGCCAAGAAGACCGAATCCGGCGCAATCCTCCTGACCATCAAGGAAGGCAAAGGCGCAAGCCCGAAAGCCACGGATACGGTCAAGGTGCACTACCATGGCACGTTAACCGACGGGACGGTCTTCGATAGTTCCGTCAAGCGGGGCGAGCCGGCCACGTTCGGACTGAACCAAGTCATCAAGTGCTGGACGGAAGGCGTACAAATGATGAAAGTCGGCGGCAAGAGCAAGCTGACCTGCCCGTCGGCTCTCGCCTACGGCGACAAAGGCGCGCCCCCCACGATCAAGCCGGGCTCGACACTCATCTTCGAAGTCGAACTCCTCGAAATCGTCGCAGCCAAGTAATTCAGCCGATAGCGCTCATGAGGCCGGGCGGGACAAACTCCCGCCCGGCCTCGTGTTGTTCACTGCGCGCGATCAACGAAGGTTGGTTCATCTGGTCTATCTCGTCTATCTGGTTGGTCGGATCTGAAATTCATCCAGAAGAACCAGATAGACCATCCAACCAAACAGACAAGCCTCTGCGCGTTGCGCGAGCACAGAAGATCATCGGCCCCCATCCCCTCCCCCCACTTGCAGTTCC
>VFKF01000137.1 GCA_009885705.1 Nitrospira sp.
GTACAGCTAACTACCTGAAAAGTTGGGCCATTCTATACAGGTGGCGGGAGGGGATCAAGAACGAAAAAAAGGGGAAGAGAGCAGACAACCGTCCTTCTTGCTCGCAGAACGCACATAAGCTTGTCTGTCTGGTCGTCGAGTCTGTCTCGTCTATCTGGCCTGTCTCGTTCATCTCGTTTCTCTGGTTCTTCTGTTAGAACTTCCGACCCGGCCAACCAGACAGACCGGATAGACAAGACAGACAAGATAGACTCTCCCCTCATCCCGCCCGTCTCGCGGGATCTATAGACCAAAGCACCCAGTCCTCAGCCACCAATCTGAAGCCAGACATAGGGCGTCAGATAATAGGCCGCGATAGACAGCAGCACACCAATCCCTGCTCCAAGCAACCCGGCCACATAGACCCCGGCGCAGGGAGAGAAGAGCACGACGAGAATCATCAGAATCGCAAGGAACCGATGGCGCTCATAGAAATTCTGGCGCTGCTCACTGGTGAGCGACTCGGCGAAGGATAGATCGGAAGGAGGCGGCATAGAGGGAGTATAGAAGAAGCATCGAGTGGAGAACAACGCGAGGGAATGAGAAGGACGCCCACGTTGGTCCTGTGCTCACGGAACGCGCACGAACCTGTCTGTCTGGTCTATTCCGTCTAGTCTATCTGGTTCATCTCGTTTCTCGGTTCTTCTGATTGAACTTCCGATCCGGCCAACCAGACAGACCAAACAAACCAGACAGACCAGATCAACCAAGCTCCGTGCGATGCGCGCAGTTACTGACAACGGAATTTCTAACCGCAAGCGGGTGAAAACATGTTCCTCCTCCCCGCCTGAATGCCAGCCTTTACTTGTTGTCGCTGGAGGCCGTACGTAACGAGTGGGCCAAGCCGAGGAGGGAGAGCGTGAAGATCAGCCACTTCGACGGATCGAAGTTGTACCAGCGTGGGCCATTGCGGTAATCGCTTTGATAGCTATGGTGATAGTTATGATAGCCTTCGCCAAAGGTCAGGAGCGAGACCAGCCAACTATCCCGGCTGGAATCAGCCTGACCATGTGGTTGGCTTCCCCAGAGATGGCAGACCGAATTAATGCAAAATGTCGAATTGAGTACGGCAAAGGTTCGTCCGACCCCGGCAAGCAGAAAACATCCCAGCCCCCCGATCCAGCCGTTGTACAGAAATCCCACCACGAACGGGAGCGCCAAACCTGAGAGGACGATAGGCAGATAGTAGCGGTGCTGCCACATCACGAGGGGGTCTTGCCGCAAACGCGACGCGTATTTGTCGTCCGCATGGGTATCCTTGATGAACAGCCATCCGCAGTGGCTGTACCAGAATCCCCGCTGGGCGTTGTACGGATCGGCCTCTTGATCGCAATTCGCATGGTGGCGGATATGGTCCGCGGCCCACTTCAGCGCCGAGTTTTCGAGCGCCCATCCACCGGCGATGAGCAATCCCGCCTTCACCCACGGAAGACAATCGAAGCTGCGATGCGCCAGCAAACGGTGGTAGCCAACCGTAATACCCAAACCGGTCACGACATACAGCACGGCGAACATGGTCCAGTCCAGCCAGGTGAATCCATACGAGTAGGCAAAGGTTGGAACGCCGATCAGCGCACCACACGCGACAAGACCAAACAGAAACGTGGTCAGATAATTCGGGGTGGCCTCTGTACGCGGCAATGCTGGCTGCTGTGACTGTGGCATGAATGTGATCCTCTGGGTGGAAGGTGGGGCGCCTCGGATGAGACGCCCCGCTCGTTGCATCGCGGAGTGCTTAGAACCGGCTGCGACCGCCGAAATCGTTGCCGCCACGTCCGCCGCCACCACCACCACCGCCGGTGCGGGGTTCTTGTGGCTTGGCTTCGTTCACCGTCAACGGGCGTCCGTCCATCTGTGTGCCGTTCAAGGCGGAAATCGCCGCCTGACCTTCTGCCTGCGTGGCCATTTCGACGAAGCCGAAGCCTCGCGACTGTCCGGTAAACTTGTCGGTGATCACACGCGCGGACTCGACAGTCCCGTGTGCGGCGAACAAGGTGGTGAGCTGCGATTCAGTTGCCGCATA
>VFKF01000046.1 GCA_009885705.1 Nitrospira sp.
CCCGCGACGACCGCGGACATGGACGATATCATCCATGCGTTTGAGAAAGTGGTCGAATCCATCCCCGAACTGAAGGAGCAGAGTCATGAAACGACGATCTAGCGAATCACAGGGAGTGATCGGTGTCATTCATGCGCGGGGCGGTTCCAAGCGCATTCCCCTGAAGAACATCAAGATGCTTGCCGGGCGGCCGCTGATTTCCTACATGGTGGAGGCCGCGGTCGAGAGCCGGTTGCTCGACCGTGTGATTGTCTCGACGGACCATCCGGAGATTGCGCGGATCGCGCGCGAGTACGGGGCGGAGGTCCCATTCATGCGTCCGGCAGATTTGTCGGAAGATGTGGCCTCCGAACTGGTCACGCAGCATGCCGTGCAGTTTGTCGAGGGGCAGGGCTACCAGGTCAAGATCGCCTTGACGATGCAGCCCACGACGCCGTTTTGCACAAGCGAGGACATCGACGCCTGTATCGCCAAGATGCTGGAGACGGATCTGGACACGGTGCTGACGGTCTGCGAGGTGCATGAACGGCCTGAATGGATGTATCGCCTCAACGGTGTGCTGGCCGTGCCATTCACCGGCACTCTGGTTCAGGGCGATGCCGGGATCAGTCAAAAACTGCCGAAGCTGTACATTCCCAATGGCGCGGTCTGGGCGACGAGACGGTCGGTCTTGATGGATCAGAATCTCATTACCGGGCCCCATAGCGGGATGGTGATCATGTCGCGGGAGCGGTCGGTCGATATCGATGAACCGGTGGATTTTGTAACAGCAGAAGCAATGGCAAACGAACTGATGAAAGTGAGGGCGTAAATCATGGCCAAATTGATCGGCAACTATACCGTAGCGGGACAGACCGCAGAGAACGTGAAGCCGGATCAGACGGATGCGACCGAGCGTGAGAAGGCCGAAGGCGCGCATCAGGCGCAGGTCTCCGAGTTCGAGCGCCGCGCGATGGGGAAACTCGGCGGCAGCATTGCCTTCGTCATGAAGGGCAAGAACGTGCTCTGGACAGGGGATAAGGCGGCCAGCCCAAGCAAGGGGACCGGCAATGAAAAGTAGTCTGGATCGAGCCTGCATGGATCTCGTGGCTCAAGCGACGTTTCAGAAGACGGCGGAGATCGGCTTTGCCCATGCGAAGCAAAACCTGCCTTATATGAAACAGACGGTGTTGGATTTGCCGCCTACTAGCCCTGAGAAGGGGGCTTCGGCAATCAGTATGGCTGCAGGACCGAGCCTGCATCGGCGCGAGACCATCCAGAAGATCAAACAGCTCAACTATCAAGGAACGCTGGTCGTGGCGGATGGAGCGATGGGCCATTGCTTGCGAAATGGCGTGATCCCCGATTATGTCGTCTGCGTCGACCCGCACCCGACCTGGATCATCCGTTGGTTCGGAGATCCGGATCTGGCTAAGCGGGCAGACGACGATTACTTCCGCCGGCAGGATCTGGACCCTGCGCTGAACACCAAAGAGCGTGAGCGCAACGACGAATTGATCCGGCTGGTCAATGAGCATGGCCACAAGATCAAGGTCATCATGGCGACTTGTGTGGCGCCGAACGTGGTGGCCCGTTGCCGTGAAGCCGGTATGCCGCTCTATTGGTGGAATCCGATCTGCGATGACTACGATGCGCCTGACAGCCATACCAGGCGTCTCTACGATTTGACCGGCATGCCTTGCATGGTGACCGGTGGCAATGGCGGGGCCTCTGCATGGATTTTCGCGAACGCCATTCTAGAGAAGTCGCCCGTCGCCTTCGTCGGCATGGATCTCGGCTATGCTCCCGGTACGCCCCTGTCCAAGACTCAGTACTACCATGAGTTGATCAAGTTCTATCCGGAGGATCGCCTGAGCGAAGCCTACATCGAGATCCATAATCCCTACCTCAACGAAACCTGGTACACCGACCCGACCTACTACTGGTATCGGCAATGTTTCCTGGATGTGGTGAAGCAATCGGGCTGGACTGCCTACAACTGCACGGAAGGCGGCACGTTGATCGGCGAAGGCATCGAATGGATGGCGCTGGAGCAGTTCATCAAAGAACAGCAGGGAAGCAGTCAGCTTTCAGCCGTCAGCTAGAGGAAGGCTAAAGGCTGAAGGCTGAAGTGGGAAGCTAAGGAGACGCATATGGCTAAAGTGTTGATCATCAATCCCGTGATTCGCGCCGAAGACGATCCCCGGCATGTGCCCTATGGATTGGCGTTGATCGCTGCTGTCGCGAATCGTGAGGGGCATGAAATTCAAGTATTCGACGCGAACGGTTGGCGCCCGACGGACGAGGAACTGATCGATGCCATCAAAGCGGATGACTGGGATGTGATCGCCACCGGCGGCATCACGACGGCCTATGGGTACATGAAAAAGAGCGTGGAGTTCGCTAGGCAGTACGCGCCAGATGCGCTGATCATGATGGGCGGCGGCGCCTTGACGGCTATGCCGCGGGACATTATGGAGTTCTGTCCCCAAGTCGATATCGGCGGAGTCGGGGAGGGCGTGATCACCTTCCCGGAGGTCCTGAAGAAGATCGACGAAGGCCGGAACCGGACGAGCGATTGGTCGGACGTCCAAGGCATTATCTGGCGTAATACGAAGGGCGACATCAAGCTCAACGAAGAACGGCCGCTCCTTCAAGATATCGACAGCTTGCCGTTCCCGATGTACGAACTGTTCCCGCTCGACATCTACTTCAAGAACTCCTGCATTCTACTGTCGGAAGAAGCCATGCTGGCGAAGCGGCGGCTGGACATCAACATGTCCTATGGCTGTTCCCTCATCTGCAAGTTCTGCTTCCATCTTGGGCTGACCGGCGACATGAAATATACGGATCAGGAGCAGCCGGACGGCGGCGACGTGGTCTTCAACAACGACCGCAACATCCGCTGGCACAGTCCTGAATTCGTGGTCCGGCAAGTGAAGTATATGAAGGACCGTTTCAATGTCGACTTCGTCTCGTTCCTCGACGAGAACCTCATGACCATGCATGTGTCGACGAAAAAGAAGTGGCTCTTCGAGATCTGCGACCTCTGGATCAAGGCCGGTCTCCAGCCTACTTGTGTGAGGGACGGCGTGCCGCACGATCCCAAGACCTGCGACGGCGTCCATTGGGGCGGAACCAGCCATGCGACGCTAGCCTATCCGGAAGTCCTGCAGGCCATGCACAAGGCCGGCTGTACCTATCTCGATTACGGCCTGGAGTCTTTTTCAGACCGTGTGCTCAAGACGATCGGCAAGGGCGCGACGGTGAAGACGAATGAACGCTGTTTGAAGATTACGATGGAAGCCGGCATCAGACCGATCCCCAACCAGATCGTCGGCTTTCCCGACGAGTTCTTCGACAGCCTCTACGACAACATGGTCTTCTGGGACCGCATCGGGATCATGGTCAAACCGTTCTTTGCCACGCCCTATCCAGGGTCCGAGTGGTACTACACCTACAAGGACAGGATTTTGGAACAGTATGGCGGGAATCTGGAGGCGTTCATTCTCGATGTTGGGGATGCCACGAAAATTACGGCGGTCATCTGCCACAACTTCAATGCCGTCGAATTGCTCGGGCTTCGTGAATTGATGCTGCAGCACGATGTGAAACGGATCAAAGAATATGAGGCCTACTGGCGGTCTATTCACGGCGAACCGAAATTTGCTAAGGAAGTGCTAGCAGCCAAGGCGAAAGTCGAGACCGCTTCGCCATTGATACAGCTCGTGCAACTGGAACGGAAACTGGTCACGGCAGCATAGCAGACGTGAAACG
>VFKF01000525.1 GCA_009885705.1 Nitrospira sp.
ACGTCCCGTATCCATGCCCGAGGCCCGATGGGGCTTGAAGAATTGACCTGCTTCAAGTTTATCGTTTTGGGGAGCGGGCAAGTCCGCGAGTAGATGTCCTCCGATCCACTCTCTCTCGCACTGAGAACGTCTGGTCACCTTCACTTTTCAGCCAATCTTCCTTTTGCACAGGATCTCGAACAGGCTGGCGGACGAGTCGTCCACCAGCCCACCGGGCATCTTGTTTTCTATCGCCAGGACGGTCGCCGGTTTCTAGCAACCGATCCGGATGGACACCCGTTACATGAATGTGAATGGGGGATCGATGCCGCAGGCGCTGAGGTTCTGCTTCGTGCTCGAATCCGTTTAGATTGGGGACAATGGGTGGGGTTGACACCTGCTGGGTTGGTGAATGAAACCAACCTCAATCTTGCCAGTAAGCCCGGTTGGCAGCGGTTGACAGCTGACGATCTGCGAGCGATGGCCGCGCAGGCTCTTCGGGTCCCGATCGAAGAAGTCAGGTTTTTTTACCGGGATGAGGATCTCGTGATCGGGCCAACCGGTCGAGCGACGATTCGTCAACGAAAAGATGCCTTCTATGTCCTTCAGGATGGAGACTTCGAAGGGGCTCGTTTTATGTCCTGTATGGGAGCGATGAATTGGGCCTCGATCGATTTTCTGCCGGTCGTCGAACTCTTCAAGTCGCTGCTGCCGGGAACAGGGTCTGCCGTGTTTGAATTGATACGAGGATTGTACGACGATCAGAACGAGAAGCATGCGACTCCACGCCCTTTGCGATATCGGGGGATTCCGACCTATCCGTCGGAAGCGGCCTTTGGGTTGTTTAGTAGTTTCTTTACCCCGCAGGCGCCAGGGGAGAGCCATCCGTTCACGCTCTTTATGAATCCTGAGCGGTCCAATCAAGTCAGTTGGCTGCCTGCAGGGAAACCGCCGACTCGATATTTTGATCAACGAGCGGAGACTTGTCTGACATTCCAAGACGGCCTGTTGCGCAAGGTGACCGTGGCGGCAGATTCCTCCGGGCTATCCTATATGAGCTCGAAGGGCCGTCGGTTTGCCCACTGTGACCGGAGTGCCGCAATTGCCGGAACGCATATCATCCTGAAGGATCGCGATCGTGAGACTCCCTTGCCTGTGACCCTGCCGCAAGGGAGCAGGGAGCAGGCAGGCGCATCAGTGGCCATGAGCCCGGTCGATTGGCGGTCGGTCTTTGTCCAGGGAGTTCCGTTCATCCCCGCATCCACAGCCTATGGTGCAGTGTTGCTCTATCCGGAAGACGAATCCCCAATCGGTGAACGGGCAGCGCAACCATTTGTGGCGGACTATCTGCAAGATCTTGGTGAGCAGGACAGGGAAATCGGCGCGGCGCTTTCTCATGCCGGACGTGTCCTTATCGACAACGGCGACGCCGTGATCGCGACCTGCATGATGTTTGATCGGCCACGAGACTATACCGTGCGGATCTATGATGCCGCGCTTGCGCAAAAACAGGCCCAACAGCTCTGGGGCGTCTGTGCTGAGTTGCAGCGGTGGGATTGGCTCTCACACATCCGATTCGTTTCCACCGAAGGACCGCAAGAGCAAGAGGCTCCTCATTCCTATGATTTGTTGTATCACTGGGTACCCTATGACGGTGGCGACCAACCAGCCAGGTTGGCCGAATGTATGAAGGGGATCAGCTTGGCTCTTCGGGGAGGAGGTCATGCCTTCGTCATTGGTCCGGCACAGTTGGGTCGACAGGGTTTGACCGTTGGACTCCATGTTTGCTGGGAAGAGTTGGTCGAACAGCTTCCCACGTTTCGGATGCATCGCACGATCTTGCCGAGAGCCACACTCAAGGCAGGGCTGACGTTGTTCCACATGAAGAAGGTGTAACATGCTTGCACTACATGTCATGGATCGATTACGGTGATCCCTATGAGCGAACCGACACCAGAGCAGGTCGACGGCGAAGAGCCGAGCGACAAAGTCGTCATCTATTGGGAGCGGGAGTATTCGACGGCCTTCGCGCCTGAGCGATTAAAGCTCGATTTCATGCCGCATCGGCCGTTGTTATCTGGGATGTCGTTGAACGAACAGAGGACGGTGGCGGTTGAGGGCTACAAGGTGATCCCTGACGATTGTGGACCGGTGCGAACGGTGGGTCAGTACGGGTGGCTCATTCGGTCCCCAGCGGACTGTAAGATTCGCCGAACGACCGATGGGGTCAAGTGGCAGGCCCCGCCGATTTTGCCGGAAGAGCGAATCCTGGGCTACAAGTCGTTTTCAGGAACCTATGTCGATCTCATCTTAAATAGCGGGTATCCCAAACTCTGTTGCGGCATCCGGTTCTACTATCCCAAGCAGGTGGGCTTGATGATGAAGGACGTGCCGAACCATTTCTATCATTATCCCGATCGGACGTTTTTTGTATGGGAAGGGATTAAGACGCAAGAGTATAAACGTACCCCGAATATGTACGACTGGCTCCAGGACTATGATGCATTCACGGCGAATTTTCTTCTGCAACTCACGAAGCCAACGACCATTAAGCGTGGCGATCCCATCGGCATCGTGGTACCGGTGATGCTGCCCAAGCAGTTTTCGCTCGAAGAGCTTAAACACCCCAGCGGAACCTAGTAGTCTGGTGCCCGCAGTCTTCCACGGTGGACGGCGAGGTCATGAACCTTCTCGCTCGTTACACCGCGGTCCTCAACCCATTTCTCTGTCCCCATATCGGATAGGCCGTGAAAGTGCGCTCCTGCCTCAATTGAAATTGTCGGAGTGCGGATATCGCCGATCACAATCCCCGGGTTCAGGATGGTGACCTTTTCAGAGGCCGTGACATCTCCCTTGATTTTGCCGCTCGTGATTAAGACCCCGGCCGTGATGTTGCCTTTGATGATCGCATGTTCCCCAACCGTCAGCGTCCCGGTTGAGTGGAGTTCACCTTCCAGCTGACCATCGACCCGAACGTTTCCCTCCAAGGTCAGGGTGCCTTTAAAGACGACGTCCTTTCCCAGAAAGGTGAAATCTTCCTGCCCCGTGACTGTCCCCGGCTGAGTGTTTCCGAACGCCCACATGGCATCCTCCTAATACCTGCGCTCCCTATGACCAGCCCGCACAGCTGTTTGCATCGGTTGCTCGGAGGCCCTATGCATGCGAATTGGGCTTCTACGTCCCTGTGCGTTCATACGAGAGGCAGTCAGGTTACGTTTCATGGGCCTTAGACGGCGGCTCGCTTGATG
>VFKF01000177.1 GCA_009885705.1 Nitrospira sp.
CGCCGCCACCAAGTTCGGCGGCCGCTGCGACGACAGCGATACGAATCATCCAGCGGGAACCGGAGCGGCGCGCGCGCTTGTGGGCTAACCGCGAACGACTGTTCACGGGACTTACACAATTGGGATTCAACCTCTCTCCCAGTGTCAGCCCGATCATACCGATCCTGGTCGGCAGCGCTGAAACCGCGCTCTCGTTCGCCGAGCATCTGTTTGCGGAAGGCATCTACGCTCCAGCCATTCGACCTCCCACTGTTCCGGACGCCACCAGCCGTATCCGCATCACGGTGACGGCTGAGCACACCGCCGTCCACATCGATCAAGCGCTCGCGGCATTCCAACGCGCGGGGCAATCCGCGGGTCTGATCTGACCGAGATTTCGGGCAGACACTTCCGGCTATTTTCTTGCTTTCTCATCACCCTGTGGCATCATGCTCTCAAGCAGCCCTGAGGTCTGACAAACCAAGGCCCTGTCCGTTCTCATCTTTTCTTACCGAGGAGTTCTCTTCATGGATATATCGAAGCTCCTGACCTTCACGGCAAAGGAGGGCGCGTCGGATTGTCACATCAGCGCCGGTGAACCTCCCATGATCCGGATGAACGGGGACCTCAAGAAACTCGACCATCCCCCCTTGACCACGGAAGAAACTCACGCGCTGATCTACGACATGATGAGCGACACCCAGCGGAAAAATTTCGAGGAAAAACGCGAATGCGATTTTTCCTTCGAGTTAGGCGACATCGCCCGATTCCGCGTCAACGTCTTCGTCCAAACCCGCGGACTTGGCGCCGTCTTCCGGAATATTCCGACCGAAATCATTCCAATGGAAAAACTCGGCATGCCTCCGATCATCCGACAGCTCTGTGATCGGGAAAAAGGACTAGTCCTTGTAACCGGTCCGACCGGATCAGGCAAATCGACCACGCTGGCCTCGATGGTTGATTATTTAAACAACACCTTCGAAGGCCACATCCTCACCATTGAGGACCCGGTCGAATTCGTCCACAAGACGAAAAAGTGCCTGGTCAATCAGCGGGAACTGGGTGTCCATACCATGTCGTTCGCCAATGCACTCCGGTCTGCCCTCCGCGAAGATCCGGACATCATCCTTGTGGGTGAAATGCGCGATCTGGAAACCATCCAACTCGCGCTGACTGCGGCGGAAACAGGACATCTGGTCTTCGGCACACTCCACACGTCCAGTGCGCCAAAGACCATCGACCGCATCATCGACGCCTTTCCTCCGAATCAACAATCTCAGATTCGCACCCAGATCGCCGAAGCCTTGGAAGCGGTCATCACGCAGACCCTGTTAAAAAAGAAGACCGGTGGTCGTGTCGCCGCCCTCGAAATCATGGTCGCGACAACCGCGGTCCGAAATCTTATTCGCGAGGGCAAGCTGCACCAGATCCCTGGAATCATGCAGGCCAGTCAGAAAGACGGCATGCAAACCATGGACATGGCATTGGTCGATCTCGTGACCCGTGGAATTGTCACAAAGGCTGAAGCTCAATCACGCAGCATGAATCCCAATCTATTTGGGTCCGCCATGGGCGGCGCAGCCTAAAATACTACGCGGGAGAAATTAGGGGGAGCGATGGATGTACGCAGTCTCTTAAAAGTCATGGTGGATCAGGAAGCGTCGGACCTGTACCTCACGGTCGACTCGGCTCCCGCCTATCGCGTTCACGGCTCGACTCAACAAACCGACGCACCGCCGTTCACCAACGAACAACTCGAAGCCCTCGCGCTGGCGCTGATGCGCGGCCAGCAGCGAGGAGAATTCGAGGAGAAGATGGAGATGAACCTGGCGCTCTATTACAAAGAGCTCGGCCGTTTCCGCGTCAATATCTTCCGGCAACGGGGGAACGTCGGCTTGGTTTTCCGGCATATCAAAGCCGAAATCCAGACCGTCGAGCAGTTAGGCCTGCCTCCAATCGTCAAAGACATCGCCATGACAAAACGCGGGTTAGTGCTCGTCGTCGGAGCCACCGGTTCCGGAAAATCCACCACCCTCGCCGCGATGATCGACCACCGTAACACTGTCCATCCTGGCCATATCGTCACGGTAGAAGACCCGATCGAGTTCGTCCACAATCACAAGCGGTCGCTCATTACACAACGAGAAGTGGGTTTCGATACACTCTCCTTTCAAAATGCGCTCAAGAATACCCTGCGGCAGGCGCCGGATGTGATTCTAATCGGAGAAATCAGGGACACCGAAACGATGGAGGCCGCCATCACCTTCGCGGAAACCGGACACCTCTGCATCGGCACCCTCCACTCGAATAACGCGAACCAAGCCATCGAACGCATTATGAATTTCTTCCCGGTAGAACGGCATGCACAAATCTATCTTCAACTGTCGCTCAATCTCCGCGCCATTATCTCGCAGCGGCTGGTGCCGTCCGTAGACGGGAAGCGAGCCCCTGCGTTGGAAATCATGCTCGACACACCGCGCGTGAAGGACCTCATCAAGAAAGCCGAGGTCGATTCACTCAAAGAAGCAATGGAGCAGGGCGTGAATGAAGGCTGCCAGACTTTTGACCATGTCCTGTTCCAGCTCTATAAGGAAGAACGAATCTCGCTCGAACAGGCCTTGATCAATGCCGACAGCGCGAACAATCTCAGGCTCAAGATCAAAATCGAAGGTCTGAGAGGGGACGATGCCGTGAATGCGCTCCTCGACAAGAAAGCCGGCGACACGTCAAACAGCGCCTTTAAAATACAAGGCGGGGCCTCGGGGAATGTAACCCCTCTACGGAAACGATAGTCGTACCACCCGGCATAAATCCGGCAAGAACCATCGCACTTACGGTGCGACGGGCACCCCTTGCAACTCAAGATACGACGCAATTTTCTCCAGCGCGAGTGCGCTCAGTTTCGCGCCATACCATGTCGGCATGGTGTGATCTGGATAGCCTGCCACAACAAACACCCCCGGCTCGATCACCGACTCGATCACATATTGATGCACCGACTGCGCATGGCCCCGGTACGATGGATCGACCAATCGAAGAGGCCCTGTCACCCCTAACAGGAGAGGCGGCCCCACGCGTCCATCGGCTCCCGAAATACCTGGGACGGTGTGGCACACCGCACAACCAGCTTTTGTGAAAATCTCCGTGATCGGTTCGTCGCCCGTGACGAGCGGAACCATGTCTGGCACCAGTGCTGCCACCGACGGGACAGGCACAGGCGTCACCGAAGAGGAATTGATCGAGTGGAGCGCCCACAGGGTCCCCAGCACCAGTGCAATAATGATAAGAGGCGTGATCAATCGTTCAGGCATGGAATCGGTCGAGAGCACAGGCTGGCATCATTCACTTCGCTACATTCATCGCACAGCGAAATCCGATCGTCCGATCCTCATAGTCCGCCTCAGCTGAAAACCGCGCGGTCACGCGCAAGGCAGCCGGCAAGTCCGCCCACGATCCACCCCGGATCACTCGCTTTTCACCAAGGCCAGGCCCTGGCGGATTCTTCTCAGGGGTTCTCTGATAGTAATCGCGTCCATACCAGTCCGCCACCCATTCTGCCGCGTTTCCTGCCATGTGGAAGAGACCGAAGGGGCTTTTCCCGCCCTCCTTCAACCCATGACGCACACTCATGCCCTCAAGACCGCTGGTGACCGCCACCAACGTGATGGCTTCATTCACCCACATACCCCGATTATAGTTCGCAATATCGACAAAGGGCTGCATATCTCCCCAGGGGTACCGGCGCCCGTCGGTCCCCCGCGCTGCCTTCTCCCACTCAGCCTCCGTTGGAAGCCGCTTCCCTGCCCATTGGCAATAGGTGGAAGCCGACTGCCACTTCATCCCGGTAGCCGGCCGATCTCCCACTGTCATCGCCGCCTCATCGTCCCAGGTTGGAGGAGACTCCTGCTTCGTCGATTCCAAAAATTTCCGATACAGACTGAGTGTGACCTCATACTGATCAACATAGTACGAATCCAGCGTCACAGTATGTTCAGGCCGCTCATTAGGGAGGCCGTCGTTACTCCCCATGATGAAGGGACCGGCAGGGATAAGAATCATCGGAGCGCCATCCCCTCCTCGACCGACCGCTGGCGAAAGAACCTGCCCGCCCTTCGAAGACTGTGGCTCTGCCGCCCCAAGGCACAGGATCCCCGCCACAAGGCTCAACCCTGCCCATACCATCATCTGTTGTCCATTCATCACCACCTCCATCACGACAGCATGCTAGAAGCAGCCACCCAGCCACTGCCAGTCAGTGTATCCAGCTGAGGAGGCAAACTCAACGGAGCGAGAGGGTTGAAACAACGAGCCGGCAGCGAGAGAGAAGAAGAAAAATGTGGTGTCCCCAACGGGACCAACCAAACCACGGAGCGCCCACTCAGCTTTACGATAGACCTGCTGGTGGTGGCCGCATGACCCACCGGCTTTCCCTCTCCCCCACTGACGCATACCACGGCAGCAGATGGAGGAAGATCTCCTTGCTAGAGCCAAATGTGAGCCATGAGGCCCTGAGTCCTGGCACGACAA
>VFKF01000226.1 GCA_009885705.1 Nitrospira sp.
GGAACTCCCTCTCGCAGGGCTCGCCTCTCTCCTCAAGTCCCGCAATCTCGCCGGATAGATATCCACATTTTCAGTCTTGACTTTGTGTGGAAAAACTCGTAGTCTCGCCCAGACGTTCATTCGTAAGCAATTGATTGTATTGATATCTTTGGTGGATTACTATGGCGGCTCGCAAGCTGGGTCTCTTGTTATCCACAGCCCCTTCACATCCTAGTGTTGAGACCGTCGTCCAACTGGCTCAGGCTGCTTTGCGCCGGGGAGTCGAGGTCTATCTCTATCTCATCGATGAAGGGGTGAAGAGCGCGATCGATCAGCGTTATATCGGCTTGATCGATGCTGGGGTGAAGATGTCTGTTTGCGCCTATGGTTGTCAGCAACATGGGGTTCCCACAGCCTCGGTCGATTCGAGGGTCTCGTTGTCCGGGTTAGTGGTGTTGTCAGGAATTATCGATGGGTGCGATCGTTTTCTCGCGTTTACATAGTCTGCACTGCCGTTGATGGTTTATGTCTAAACGAATCGCTGTCGTCATTTCAGAAGATCCTTGTGTGACCGCTCGTCCTGTTGAGGCTCTTCGTATTGCCTTGGGACTCTGTGCCGGGGATCATGAGACGACCGTCGTGCTCCTTGGGCAGGCTCCCAAGCTTCTGAGGAAAGATACGGACGAGATCATCGATGTCGATATCCTTGAAAAGTATCTTCCTTCGTTTACACATCTCTCTGTCCCCTTTATCGTCGAGTCCGGGACGGCAATGGATACCTGGTCCGATAGTTTCTCAGTGACGACTCGTACAGCAGATGAAATTAGGCAGTTGATTCACACGGTTGATAGAAGTCTCGTTTTTTAGATAGTTTGAGTGTTCTTCTATGGGTATGACGCTCTATCTTCTTCGACAACAGCCAGCCGGTATATCTACATCGCTCTTTCACCCTGGCGATGCAGATATGGATATCCTGTTTGTCGAGCAGGCCATCTCGACAGTCCCTTCTTCTGTAAAAGGAGTGGCTGTGGTTGTTGAGAAAGAGGATGTCGGCTCTTCAGGTCAGACCATCACCTATGACGATCTTATTGAGCGCATCTTCTCATCGGAACATGTCATTGTGGTCTAGGTTGTTTTTGCACTCTTCTCCGAAGTTATGTGTGTCGTAATAAGAGTTCGTCGTCGTAGTAGGAGTAAGAGTAGGCTCTGTGGATATTGTGGACGGCGATCAAGTTGTTGATTCGTTAGATTTTCTCGCACGCGGTCTTTGTGGAGAGACTTGGGGATTGACTCTGAGTAACCCCTGGATGCACAGTCAGCAACCTGTGTCGGCTTGAGTGATAGATCTTGGCTGGAATCGTCCGCGGGATGAAAAAATTAGAAACCGCGCAAGAAAACACTGCGAAGAACCAGGTTATCCACAGGTGTGAATAAGTCTGTGTATGAAGAATGATACAGAAACTATGACTCTTGGGAATGTGTGGCAAGACGCCTTGGCTTGTATTCAAGGGAAAGTGCCAAAACAGGTGTACGATACCTGGTTTACGCCAATTCACCTCGAGCATATTGAAGATTCTACTGCGCAGCTTGGCGTTCCCAATAAGTTTTTTGGTGATTGGTTAAGCCAGCACTACGGACCCCTCCTGGCTGAGGCACTCTCAGCCGCCCGAGGCGGGGAAGAAACGGCGATCACCTTCTCCATCTTTCATAAACCGGTGGCCAAGCTACCTGAAAACGGCACGACGCCGACGCCCAGTCGCCAAAGTACCGCAACCAGGCCGAAACGGGGTATTCAGCTTAACCCCAAGTACACATTCAAGAATTTCGTCGTAGGCGCAGGAAACCAGTTTGCCCATGCCGCTTGTATGGCGGTCGCCGAACAGCCGGCGAAAGCCTACAATCCGTTATTTATCTACGGCGAGACCGGGCTGGGGAAAACCCACCTCTTGAATGCCATTGGAAACTATGTGGCGGAGCGGACCGATCTTCGCATTGCCTATTTGACGACCGAGCAGTTTACGAACGAGGTCATTAACTCCATTCGATACGACAAGATGATGGATCTGCGGAAGCGGTATCGTCATATCGATATGTTGATGATCGACGATATTCAATTCCTGGCGGGCAAGGAACGGACGCAGGAGGAATTCTTCCATACGTTCAACGCCCTCTACGAAGCGCATAAGCAGCTGGTCCTTTCGAGCGATCGTTTTCCGAAAGACATGCCCGATATCGAAGAACGGCTGCGGTCGCGCTTTGAATGGGGCCTGATCGCGGATCTTCAGCCGCCGGACGTGGAGACACGCATTGCTATCTTGCGGAAAAAGTCCGAGGACGACGGCGTGTCGTTGCCGGAAGATGTCGTCCAGTTTCTCGCGACCACGATGAAGAGCAATATTCGCGAGCTGGAAGGTTCGCTGGTGCGCCTCGGCGCCTATGCGTCGCTCACCGGCCAAACGATCACGCTGGAGATGGCAAAGACGGTGCTCCGGGATCTGATCGGCACCAAGAAAAAGATCGTGTCGATGGACGATATCCAGGAAACGGTGGGCGCGCGCTTCCATGTGAAGATCTCCGACCTGAAGTCCCGTCGCCGGAGTAAAACGTTGGTCCATCCGAGGCAGATCGCCATGTATCTCTGCCGGGAACTCACGGACTCCTCCTATCCCGAGATCGGGCGGCAGTTCGGAGGTAAAGACCATACGACAATCATTCATGCCTGCAAACAGGTCATCAAAGCCAAAGACCTCGACAGTGCATTGAGCGCCACGTTGGACAGCTTGAAGGAACAGATTCTACGAGCATGAGCGGTTGGGTGAGGGAGAAGAGATTATGAAACTACGTATGGGACGAGTGGAACTCTTGACGGGCCTCCAGCGGGTCCAAGGTGTTGTCGAGAAGCGCAACACGATGCCGATCCTCTCGAACATTTTGATCGAGGCGAAGCAGGAGGGGGTGGAGATCGTCGCCACCGACCTCGAGATCGGCATGCGCGGGCTCTATAAGGCCACCGTCGAGAAGCCCGGAGGGGTCACAGTCTCCGCCCGGAAGCTCTATGAGATCATCAAGGAGCTGAACGTCAGCGACATCGATATCACCTCCGGTGACAATAACTGGACGACGATTCAGGCCGGCAAGAGCCAATTCAAGATCGTCGGTCTCCCCAGCACCGACTATCCCGCGTTGCCCACGATCGAACGGGAAGGGCTCATTCCGCTCGCCGGGGCCGGCTTCTTAGAGCTGATTCGCAAGACCCTCTTTGCGGCCGGAGACAATGACGCGCGGTATATCCTCAACGGGCTGTTGGTGACCCTCATCACGTCGGAGAAGAAAACGATCTTGCGCCTGGTCGGCACCGATGGACATCGGTTGGCGGTGGCCGAACAGGAAGTTGGCATGCCGGGGGCCAAGGGCGCTCCGCAAGAGATTAAAGCCATCATTCCGAAGAAAGCGGCGCATGAGATGCAGCGTCTTCTGGAAGAAGGCGGCGAAGGCGAGCCTTTGATCGGGTTCACGAAGAACCTCATGATCTTCCGGAAGAGCGGACTGCTGCTGACCTCGCGGCTGATGGAGGGAAATTACCCGAACTATCAGCAAGTGGTTCCAAAAGAGAGCGGCAGGAAGATCGGGGTCAACCGTAACGAGTTGGAAAGTGCGCTCCGGCGTGTCTCCGTCTTGTCGCGCGATAAGGCGAACGCGGTGAAGGTCTCGTTTGTCTCCGGACAAATGACGCTGTTCTCCAGCAATCCAGATTTTGGAGAAGCGACCGAAGAGCTGGCGGCACAGTATGAGGGGGAAGCGTTGAACACCGGGTTCAATGCCCGCTACTTGTTGGATGTGCTTGGAGTCATGGACGGAGAGACGATTTCTCTGCAAATGGACAATCCGCTGAGCCCCTGTTTGATCCAGGAGTCAGACAGTCCCGGCTTCAAGTGCGTCGTGATGCCAATTAAAATCTAGCTGAGCCCTAGCCATCAGCGATCAGCCGTCAGGTCGGTCGCTGAGCGCAGAGAGCCAAGGGCTGTATTGAAACGGGAGACTGATGGCCAGTAACGAGAACGAGACCACACCGAAATCCGAGAGTTACGGCGCGGACCAAATCAAAGTGCTGGAAGGCCTGGATGCCGTACGGAAGCGCCCGGCGATGTACATCGGCAGCACCGGTGCGGACGGCCTCCATCACCTCGTCTATGAAGTCGTCGACAACAGCGTCGATGAACATATGGCGGGATTCGGCGAGACGATCGAGGTGACGATCCATATCGATGGGAGCGTCACGGTCGTGGATAACGGCCGCGGCATTCCGACCGGGATGCATTCCACGCAAAAAAAGTCCGCTGCAGAAGTCGCGCTGACGGTGTTGCATGCGGGCGGCAAGTTCGAGCAGGGCGCCTACACGGTCTCCGGCGGGCTCCACGGCGTCGGGATTTCGGTGGTCAACGCCCTCTCTGAATGGCTGGAGCTGGAAATTTGGCAGGACGGCCAGGTGTTCGAACAGCGCTATGAGCGCGGCAAACCGACCGCCCCGCTCAAGATGACTGGGAAAACGAAGCGCCGCGGCACGATGGTCACCTACAAGTCCGACGGGCAGATTTTCGAGGTGCTGGACCTCAGCTTCGATGTGCTGGCCCAGCGGCTGCGCGAACTTGCCTTCTTGAACAAGGGGCTCGAGATCACGCTCAAGGATGAGCGGAAAGAACCGGTCAAGGAGCAAATCTTCAAGTACAAGGGCGGGATCGTCTCGTTCGTCGAGCATCTGAACGAAGCCAAGGTGCCGCTGCATAAGCCGATTTACGTGCAGGTTGAAAAGCCAGAGATGGTGTTGGAGGTCGCGCTCCAATATAACGACAGCTACGCCGAGAACCTGTTTTCCTTTGCGAACAATATCAACACCAAGGAGGGCGGCACGCACTTGGTGGGCTTCAAGGCCGCGCTGACTCGCACGATCAATAGCTACGCGAACGCCAACGATCTGCTCAAGAAAGATACCGAATCGCTGACCGGCGACGATGTCCGTGAAGGGCTTACGGCCGTGGTCAGCGTCAAGGTCCGGAATCCGCAGTTCGAAGGCCAGACGAAATCCAAGTTGGGTAATAGTGAAGTGAAGGGCATCGTCGAGGCGGCCGTCAACGAAGCGCTCGGGAACTATTTCGAAGAGAATCCGACGGTGGCGCGCAAGGTCATCGGGAAAGCGATCGATGCGGCTCGTGCCCGTGAAGCGGCGCGCAAAGCGAAAGAACTCATCCGGCGCAAGAGTGCGTTGGACGGAGGTTCGCTGCCTGGTAAGCTGGCCGACTGTTCTGAGAAAGATCCGGCCTTGAGCGAGCTCTATATCGTCGAGGGAGATTCAGCCGGCGGTTCCGCGAAGCAGGGGCGCGACCGCAAGTTTCAGGCGATTCTGCCGCTCAAGGGCAAGATCCTCAACGTGGAGAAAGCGCGTTTCGACAAGATGCTTTCGAGCGACGAAATCCGGACGTTGATCATGGCGCTCGGCACCGGCATCGGTCGTAAGCGCGAAGAGAGTGAAAAGCCCGACAAAGATTCTTTCGATATCGCGAAGGCCCGGTACCATAAGATCATTCTCATGACCGACGCCGACGTCGACGGAAGCCACATCCGGACCCTGCTCCTGACCTTTTTCTTCCGGCAGATGCCGGAGTTGCTCGAACGAGGCTACATCTATATTGCGCAGCCGCCGCTCTTCAAAGTGAAGAAGGGCAAGACGGAACGGTATCTCAAAGATGAACTGGCCTTGAACGAGCATCTGGCCGACATCGCCGTCGAGGATGTCGAAGTGTATGTGGAAGGGAGCCAGGGCTACATCACAGGACGGCGGCTCCTGCCCATTCTCAAAAAATTGATCTCGTTCGAGACGTTGCTTGGCCGGCTCAATAAGAAGCCGCACGAGGCGAGCATGGTGCGGGCGTTTGTGGATGAGCCGGGGCTGGATCGCGAGTTGCTCAAGAATCGCACGGCGCTCATGACCGTCGTCGCTAACGTGAAGAAAACGCTCACGGTGGTCTACCCGAAGTTGACGCCGGTGTTGGAGATCGTCGAGGACGAAGAACATCAATCGAACAAAATCACCTGTCGTCTGCTGGCCAACGGAGCCACCCATAGCTTCGATGTGACACATGAGCTGGTCGGCTCCGCGGAATTCCGCGAGCTGCAGAAGCTCTCCCCGTCGGCGATCGGCTTTGGACGGGCGCCGTACAAGATCAAAACCGATGGGCAGGAACAGTTGCAGCCCGCAACGGTGGAGTTGGTGAAGGCGATCCTCGACAAGGGTAAACATGGGCTCAGCATCCAGCGCTATAAAGGTTTGGGTGAAATGAACCCGAACCAGCTCTGGGAAACGACGATGAACCCGGAAGTGCGGACGCTGTTGAAAGTGAAATTAGAGGACGTGCCGGGCGTCGACGAGATCTTCACGATTTTGATGGGCGATGAAGTCGAGCCCCGGCGAAACTTCATTCAGGCCCATGCGCTGGAAGTCAGAAACCTGGACGTGTAAAAAACTGCAAAGAGCTTATGGCTGATAGCGTATGGCAAATAGCAGATGCGGAGTGTTCTTCTTGCCATCAGCTACAGGCTATTAGCCATTCGCTCTTTTCCCATGGAGAAATAGATGCCACCTGATGAACGGTTAGGACAGATCGCCATTGAAGACGAGATGCGCTCGTCGTACCTGAGTTACGCGATGAGCGTCATCGTGGGCCGGGCGCTCCCCGACGTGCGTGACGGTCTCAAACCGGTTCATCGACGTATTCTCCATGGCATGAACGAAATGGGCCTGGCATCAAACCGGGCCTATCGTAAGTCTGCAAAAATTGTCGGCGAGATCATGGGGAACTACCATCCCCACGGGGACAGCGCGATCTACGACACGCTCGTTCGGATGGCGCAGCCCTTTAACATGCGGTATATGCTCGTGGACGGTCAGGGCAATTATGGATCGGTCGACGGTGATCCGCCGGCAGCCATGCGGTATACCGAAGCCAGGCTGACCAAAGTCGCC
>VFKF01000015.1 GCA_009885705.1 Nitrospira sp.
TATGCCCGTGCCGTCGGTAATGCCGTGGGGGCGAATCCGATGCCGATGGTGATCCCCTGTCATCGGATCGTGGCACATGATGGGTCGATCGGCGGATTTTCAGCAGGGTTGCCCTTGAAACGAAAACTGCTCACTCTTGAGGGCACGATCGCGCAGCTTCGGCCGGAACGATAACCTATGAAGGCTGTGATTCAGCGGGTGATGCGGGCATCGGTTGCGGTTGACGGTCGGGTGGTGGGGCAAATCGATGCCGGACTGCTGGTCTTGCTGGGCGTCGCGAAGGGGGACGAGGAGACGGATGGCCGGTACCTCGTCGAGAAGATTCGTACCCTCCGGATCTTTTCCGATGCACAGGGAAAGATGAATCGCTCGTTGACGGATATGGGCGGATCGGTCTTGCTGGTCTCCCAATTCACGCTCCTTGGCAGGACGACGAACGGTCGTCGCCCCAGCTTTGACGAGGCAGCATCCCCTGAGAAAGCCAAGTGCCTCTATGAATCAGTCGCTACGGAATTGCGTGCACAGGGGACTCAGGTTGAGACCGGTATCTTTGCCGCGCATATGCAGGTCGAGTTGTTGAATGATGGACCGGTGACGTTTGTCCTGGACAGCCAGGCTTGAACTAGTTTCATTCGACGCTCAAGTCTATTACGTGAAGACCGATAGAAGAATCACGGGCCGACATCGGCGCGTTTGAGAACATCTGCTATACTGAACTCACGAGTCTTCGGAATGTGTGAGAGGTGGATATGAGAACGCAAGTTCCGCCACGGCATCCGCTCCGGCAGTTCTTCGGCGCCCTGACCGAGAAGAGTTTCACGGAACATCTCGGGTGGCCCGACCCCAATGTCACCAGCTACGTCTCCAACCTGCTGGTCGACTTTACCCACACCGACCATTTGTATAAGATCAGGAATCAGGAAGACCAACCGGTCGATACGGTGGTCGATCTCCTGTTTGAATCCGAAGTGCTGCTCGAAGCGCAGTCGATGGATCGTGAACGCGATGTGCATCAGCACATTGGCGATTTTACTTTGTTCATGGCGGGACTGTTTCCGGAATACCTGCGCCGTCTCAAGACGGCAGGATTGATCTACCACAAGGATTTTCTCGTGGATTATATGAAGACAGGAAAACGCTCCTACGGGATTGTCGCGCAAATGGCCGACAGCCCATCGGGGGAAGAGCCGCCGCTGTTTCGTACACTCTCTGACAACTTTGAGCTCTGCGTCACCGGTCTGGGTTTTGTGCGGTCCGATTTGGACCGTATGAAAGATCCGGCCTACCGCCAGGTTCGGGATCTGCTTCTCAATTGACCAGTTCCGCTCCCCTCATTCTTGCCCACGGAGGCGCAGGCCTTCGACGCATGACGCCGGCGCAGGCTACCTGCCTGGCCGATGCGCTCGTCATCGGTTATGCCATTCTTGAGCAGGGAGGCCCTGCCATCATCGCCGTGGAATGTACCATCGGTCTCTTGGAACAGTCCGGTCTGTTTAACGCAGGACGAGGGGCGAACCGCCAGCTCGATGGCGTGCAGCGGATGGACGCCTCGATCATGGAAGGGGCGCAGCTCGAAGCCGGCGCGGTCGCTTCCATCGAAGGTATTCTCCATCCGATTACCGCCGCCCGCCTGGTCATGGAGGACACCCCTCACGTCTTGCTCGTGGGACCTCAGGCCACGAAATTTTCGCAGCATTGCCAACTGGCTCCATTACCAAAAACGCGATCACCTCGCCGGAATACCGGTCGAGATCTCCCCTCAACCTCCGCCGCGGAGACGCTGCGGCTCTATCGTGCGATGTTACAATCTCAGCGGACGAGGAAGGACCAACATGGAACCGTTGGCGCGGTCGCCTTGGATCAGTTTGGAACGGTGGCGGCAGGGGCTTCGACCGGTGGCGTCGATTCGATGCTGCCTGGGAGGGTCGGCGACAGCCCGCTTATCGGTTGTGGCCTGTATGCCGACAATCAGAGCGGCGCCGTGTCGATGACAGGAATGGGCGAAGGGATTATCCGCCTTGTCATCGCCAAGACCATCTGCGATTATCTAGCGATGGGGAAAAGTCCTGCAGTCGCGGCTCGACAGGTGTTGCGTATGTTGGTGTCCAGAATCCAGGGATCTGCCGGGGCGTTAGTTCTCTCTCCTGACGGGCGATTTGCCATTAAGCATGTGACGCCCTATATGGCTGCCGGCTGGTGGAAGGGGAGGGGCAAACCGACGGTTCGAGGGCAGTTTCCGTGAAGGATGCATTGTTTCATTTGGCCTTTCCCACGCACGATGTGGCGGCGGCGAA
>VFKF01000097.1 GCA_009885705.1 Nitrospira sp.
CTGCCAAATCCATGGATTTCTTCCAGACCTCTAAGTCCTTGTGCGTGCGAAGGGGCGTTCCGTCCACTCATCACCCATCACAGATCACGCATCACTATTTATCGCGGAACCCATACCGCAGCACTCGATTCTGCATCCACCGCACGGCAATCAAATCATAGAGAGATTTAAACAGCCGATTGCCCATGCCGTACTTGGAGACGCCGTGAATACGAGGGTAATGCCGCACGGGCACTTCGGTGACGGTGAATCCATGCATCAGTGCGAGCGCGGGGAAAAATCGGTGCATGCCCTCGAAGAGGTACAGTCGTTCCAGCACGGGCCGCCGGAAGATCTTGAGCGGGCATCCCGTATCATGCACGCCGTCGTGGGTAAAGACATTCCGCACCCGGTTAGCGATGCGGGAGGATATTTTCTTCACAAAGCCATCCTGACGTTCTTGCCTCCATCCGCACACGAGATCGTAGGAAGCGGTCAGGGGCAGGAGTTTGAGGATATCCTCGCTGTCCTGTTGCAGGTCGCCGTCGATTTCGATGATGAGGTCGCCGGAAGACTGCTTGAAGCCGGCATCGAGTGCGCAGGTCTTGCCGTAATTCCGGTCGAGGTGGAAGACCTGTACTTGCCGGTGTTGTGCCGCCAGGCGATCCATTTCTTCGCTGCTGCCGTCGCTGCTGCCGTCGTCCACGAAGAGAATCTCGTAGGGGCGCGATCGTGAGGCCTCGTGCGAGTCCATGACCTTGATGAGGCCCGTCAGGAGGGGGATCAGGTTCTCTCGCTCATCTTTGATGGGGATGATGACGGAGGCCCAAGGGCTGGATGAGGATGTCATGATGCGTGGAGACTCCGGCAACGGCCTATAAGGTGTGTATTCACGGGCGCATTCTAACGGATGGTCGTGAGACCGTCAAACGCCAGGGAAGTGATCGGTGATGAGTGATCAGTGATGAGAAACAACCGAACCCCTCTTATCGCGTCACCCATCACTCATCACCGATCACCCATCACTTCTTCATGTCCGCCGCGACGGTGAAGCGCATCGTGCCCATCAGGCTCATCTCGTTGATCTGTTCTCCCACGTGAATGTCCACTTTGTATCGGCCTGGTTTCCATGCTTCCTGTGGAGGAGAGAGCGTGAGGTAGCCGCTTTCGTCCTCCAGCGCAATGTGCATCGCATCCTGTCCGATCATCACGGCGGGATCGAGGCCGGTGACGGCTTCCGGGAAGAGCTGTCCGAAGACCTTGAAGCCCTGATAATGCTGGTGCAAGTGAAACACAATGAAGACAGCTGGGGTATCGGGGCGGAACCGGTCGGTCGGTTTCACCGGCACAATCTCGTGTGTACGTTGAAATCCCAGTTCTTCGTCGAACCCTTCTGCTGTCGTAATAGTCAGAAACATGCCTTGGGGAGGGGCATCGAAGTTGTAGGGGACGACATCTTGCGGGCGATTCTGAAAATCAGGGATGGGAGGATTCTTGGTGAGCGGCAACTCCGCCGCGAAGGCCGCTGATAGTGCCGAGAGGCCGATGCCCATGACCGCTATGATCGCCCCCCGTCCAGCCAGTCTTGCCATGGCTTCTTGGTACACCGGGCGATGAGTACTGTCAAGGAGAGAGGGAGCTGTCAGCTCTCAGCGATCAGCCTTCAGTCAGGGCTGATTTCTGAGTGACCCTGCCCTGATTCCGAAGCTGATGGCTGAAAGCTGACGGCTGATCGCTATTAGCCGGAACGCCCGTTGCGGCTGTTTCCTGCCATCTGCTAGAATCCGCCCTCTTTAGACATGGGAAGCAAGAAGGGCGAGACAAGTTTCACCCTTCTCGTACGTTTCGCTAGTCCCTAGCCTGGAATTATTTATGTTACAAGACGCAGACGCCTTACCGCAGCTCATCGGCGACTATAAACCGGTCGACCAGTGGCAAGTCCACATCAATAGGCTCTTTTATCGTTTTCGCGGCGATCAGATCCGCAGCTTCTACCAAACGTTTGCCTCAGCCGACTATCGGCTCGCTCATGCCCTTGCCGCGGATTATCACGAGCGAGTTGTCGCTCGTGATAAGTCCCGGGGTAAAGGGGTAACGGGACAGGGGGGTAAGGTAGAATCTAGTTCCACCAATACCCCGACTACCCCTATACCCCCCTTACCCCCTCTCACCGTCCTGGAACTCGGCCCCGGCAACGGCAATCTTGCCGCTTGTTTTCTCAGCCACTTGAAAGTCCTGGACAAAGACGGAACGATCTATCCCCGCATTCGTTATGTGCTGGTCGATTGGGAGCAATCGGTGCTCGATGCAGCGTTGTCTCATCCGGAACTGGCGTCCCACCGCGATCGGATCGAAACCCATCGAGGGACCGTGGATCGGCTTGAAGGTATCGCGGATGGCAGCGTGGACCGCATCTTCTGTAACGAACTCTGGAACGACCTCCCGACGAAATTGATGTCGCGGCAGGCGAACGAGATCGAAGAAGAGTTCCTCCGGCCGAACTTGAGCGAAGCCTTGCATGCGAAGATTACCGATTGGGCGGCCTTTGTCCGGGCGTTCGAGGCCATGGATGTGGAGGTGCTTAAGGGCTTTCCGCCGTTTCTCGATGACCTCGTGTGGGAGCGTGAATACCGGACGGTCGAATGGAAAGACGTTCCCTACCGGAAGACCATCACGGAGTTTCTCAAGCGTATCGATGAGCAGGTCGTGGTCCCGGTCAATATGGGGGCCTATGCCACAATCAAAGAGGCCAAGCGCCTGTTGGCTTCCGATGCGATCGGGTTCAGCAGTTTCGACGCGGGCACGGCGGATATGGACGTGCTGAACGATCCGGAGAAGCCTTGCTATGGCCAATTCGGCGGGCAACAGAGTTTCATGGTTAACTTTGCATTGGCCGAAGCGGTGGCCAAGCAGGTCGAGGCCGGCGCCATGACCATCGAGAGCCAGCGTGAGTTCGTGGGGCGCAGCTTAGGGACCAACGTCTTGACCCTCATGGATCTCATGGCCACCCATCCTTCCGCCGGCAC
>VFKF01000243.1 GCA_009885705.1 Nitrospira sp.
ATCGCCAACGCCCGCGTCAGCAAAGGCTCCGCCTGGGCATATTGGCCATACATCCGATGGAGGACTCCCAGGTTGTTGAGCGTCGCGGCGACATCGGCGTGAAATTCGCCATGCACGGCTTGATAGATCTTCAACGCCTGCAGATAGACCGGCTCCGCCTCCACATACTTCCCTTGACCGGCATAGACCTGCGCCAATTGCGACAGGCTCACCGCTACGCGTCGATCTTCCAACCCGAACTCTTCTGCTTTACGCACCGCCAGGAGAAGCAGCCGTTCCGCATCGGCATAATTGCCCTGCTGGATGGCCTGCTGCCCTGCCGCCATCGCCGACTCCCAGGTCTGTTGTTGGCACCCCAACCAGAATACAAAGAAGAGACTGAGCGCGAGCTGGCCTAATGACTTCATCATGCGCCCAACCGTTCGGCGATGGCTTCCGCCGGATAGGTCACGATTTCTGCCAATGTAGGATGGTAATGCGGCATGCGCAAGAGATCGGTCGCGGTCCCATGGTAATACATCACCGCGATCAATTCGTGGATCAGTTCACCCGCCTCCGGACCGACGATCTGCGCGCCAAGAATCTCACCCGTCTGTGGCGCACAGAGCAGTTTCACGAACCCATGCCTCGCGCCAAGACAGAGCGCCTTCCCATGATCGGCAAAAAGATAGGAGGCTGTGAGATAGGGGATCCCTTCGGCTTTCGCTCGCGCTTCATGGAGTCCCAACACCGCGACCTGCGGATCGGTAAAGACGACTTCCGTATCCAGCCGATGATCGATCGTCTTCGCCGGTTGATCCGCATGTGTTGCGTTGTACGCCGCAATTTCTCCTTGCTGAATGGCGAGATGCACGATCGGGGTCAGATCGTTCACATCGCCCACGGCATAGATATGTCGTTGCGACGTCCGCATGGCGGCGTCGATGACAATTCGCCAGCCGTCGACGGTCACGTCCGCCAGATCGAGTCGAAGCCCTTCGATGTTGGGCCGCCGGCCCAGGGCCTGGAGAATCTCTGCCCCGACGTACGATTGTTCCCGTCCGTCCTTCATCACCCATACCATTTTTCCTCGTGCATCGTTGGTCACCCGCAGCAACTGTGCACCCGTGATGACGTCGATGCCTTCATCGATCAATGCGGCTTCCAACGCGCGACCCACATCCTCGTCCATCCCTGACAGCAGCGTGCGGCCCCGCTGAAGGATCGTGACCCTGGTCCCCAGTCGCGCAAAGAACTGGCCGAGTTCGAGGGCAACCGCCCCACCACCCAAGACGATCAACGACTCCGGTTGCGTCCGAAGATCCAGGATCGTATCGCTTGTGTAATAGCCCACTTCGGCTAAGCCAGGAATCGGCACCTCACTGGGCTTCGACCCGGTGGCCAGAATCACCGAACCGGCCGACAAGACCATACTGCCGATGGCAATCTCATGGGGCGACTGAAAGACCGCCCTGGATTGATAGAGCGTGAACTTCGGATCGTGAAGCTGCTCAATGCGATAGTCGGCAAACTCGCGGACCAGACGGTCCTTCCGATCCACGATCGCCGAGAGATCGGCCCGAACCGAAACCGGGGACAGGCCGAACTCTTTCGCCCTCCTCAACAGGGCTGCCACCTCGGCAGACCGAAGAATGGCCTTAGTTGGCATGCAGCCACGCAGTATGCAGAGTCCGCCGAGCGGACCCTGATCGACGATCGCCACGTCGGCGCCGGCATCGCGCGCCGTTCGGGCCGCGGCATAACCAGCCGACCCGCCGCCAATGACGATGACATCGTGTTCCTTGCGCATGGAAACCGGACTCTGTGAATTCATTGTCTATTCCCGCTATAGTAGGACGTCAGGAAGGAAGGATACACGATGGTGCAGCCTGGTCGCTATCGGCACTATAAGGGCCACGAATATGAAGTGCTGGGAGTCGCGCGACATTCCGAAACGGAAGAGGAGTTTGTCGTCTATCGTGCGCTCTACGGCGAAGGCGGCCTCTGGATTCGACCGGCAACCATGTTCCTGGAGACGGTGACCGTTGACGGTCAACCTTGTTTGCGATTCCAGCTCCTTCCTCCCACCTAGCAGGATGCTGAACCTGGCCGCCAGCATCGTTCTCGCATCGGTCAGCCCCTCAACGTACCCCAAGGGTACGCCTCGGGCCTTCACTCGCTGCGGCCTTGCTGAACGGCCAGGTTGAGCATCCTGTGAGATCCCCCTCTTGTCCCCGACAGATCGCCAGCTGAGCCCTCCGGGCTTAAGTACTTACCGCTAGCCTCCGATAAAGACGTTACGAGGTCAGCTATGGCAATCATCCCTGCGGTCAGTGGCATCGCCAGCATACATCCTGCGCTCCCGGTAGCCTCACGCCCACAGGCTATTCACGCGAGCACGGCTGATCGCGAGCATCGCTCAACGGAGCAGGAGGACCAGAGCGCCGACAATTCGGCGCGCCTGGCTCAGCAAGCCTATCAGCAACAGGCTCATCAACATGCTCTCCCTAAGCCGGCACTCCTGGCTCAGGACTTGATGACCTCGCCCGTCACATGGCTACCGTCCGACAGTACGCTACTGGAGGCATGGACGGTCATGAAACGCAAAGGGATCCACCACCTTCCCGTGACGTCAATCCATGGCACGCTGGTCGGATTGGTATCGGACCGCGATCTGTTGCCCTATACACATGAGTTGGAATCTTCCGGCTCGCCGGGGGCCTCTGCGGGACATACCCTCGCACAGGTCATGAGCAATCAGGTGCTGTCCGCCACCCCCATCACAGAGCTCCAAGAGATTGCCCGGATCATGCTCAGTGAACATGTCGGTGCCATTCCCATCGTCGACAACTCGCGCCACCCGGTCGGTATCCTGACCACCAGCGACATTCTCCGGGCCATCGTCCATCGAAGCCCAATCGAACTCTGGACCTAACCAGCCTCAACGCTCCAATCGGCTTCCAGCGTTTCTTGTGTCATAGGATTTCGAGATGCCTCACGGCCTTAATTCTCTACGCAATCACGGCTCCAACGACACCCGAACGAATCCACCAGGGATCGCTTTTCCCCCATCCAGGACGCCTTCTCGCATCTCCGAGCCGGGGCAGATCCGCACCCATTCCCCACTTTTTGGAGTGAGACGCCTCAAAGTATTTATCCAGTACTCCCCCACATTTTCATTGACTTACGAGACCCCACCCCTCGAAAGTGTTTCTCCCTCCGTAGGGATAGGCAGCTTTCCGCTTCTGGCCTACAGTTCATCATTACTATCGTGAAAAGGTGAAGCGATGCGGATCTTCTCGAGTGAAAATCGCACAGTGAGAGTGAGGCTTCGATGACGGTCCTCGACACCTTCTTTAGTACGCCGATCGCCTTCGGAATCTCGGGCGTGGTGCTGTTCGTGATCGGCCTCCTGATCAAACAGAATCGGGGCCGAAGGCTGATGTTGACGCTCAGCCTTTTTCTCTATGCCCGATATATGCTGTGGCGTCTGCTGTACACGATCCCTACCGATAACGTGGCCACCATGGCCCTCGGATCAGTCGTCTATCTGGCGGAGCTCTATGGGCTGTGTCAGTTCTGCTTCTTCACCTATCAGTCCTGGTCACCGACTGAGCGGACACCGGCCCCCATCACGACCTATCCCACCGTGGATATCATGGTGACGGTCGTGGATGAACCGCTCTCGATCCTTCGTCAGACCTTGATCAGCTGTCTCGCGCAGGATTATCCCCGAGACCGATTTACCGTCTACGTCCTGGATGACGGCCATCGCGTCGAAGCCCGGCAATTGGCCGACTCCCTCGGCTGCCAATACATCGAGCGCCCGGATAGCCCTCGCCATGCAAAAGCCGGGAACTTGAACTATGCGCTCCATCTGAGCGAGGGAGAGTTGGTCGCGATCCTCGACGTGGATCACGTCCCGGCCAGAACATTTCTCAAAGACACCGTCGGGTTTTTCGACGATCCGAAAGTCGCGATCGTGCAAACGCCCCATCACTTCTACAATCCGGATATTTTCCAACGGAACCTGCGCGTCGGCGACGAGGTGAAGAACGAACAGGCGCTCTTCTTCCGTTCGCTGCAAGCCGGTCGCGACACGCACAACAGCGCCTTCTTCGCAGGCAGCGGCGGCCTTCTCCGTCGACAGCCCCTGATGGAGATCGGAGGATTCCAGACCCAGACCATCACGGAAGATATTCATACCAGCATGAACCTGCATGCCAGGGGCTATCGCTCCTGCTACCTCAATAAGGTGCTGTCGGCGGGCCTGATGCCGGAGACCTTTGACGGGTACTTGAAGCAGCGAAAACGCTGGGCCATGGGATGCATTCAGGTCCTACTGCGGGATAACCCCTTGACTAAGCGCGGACTGACCCTGGCTCAGCGGATCGATTACTTCGGGTCGATCTTCTACTTCTTCTTCGGCCTCCCGCGGGTAATCTGTCTCGTCGCGCCGCTGGCGAGCCTGCTCTTCTCGACGCCACCGTTGAAAGCCGACATGCTCGCACTGACGAACTACTTCTTTTCGTTCTTTCTGGCCTCCGCACTCGTCATGCGGCCGGTCAGCCGCGGGTCCCGCAATCCCTTTTGGTCGGACGTCTATGAGATTGCCATGTGTTTCACCCTCAGTGCCGTCGCCATCAAGGCACTGGCTGCGCCGCGCAAGGAACGTCCGTTCGAAGTGACACCGAAGGGACAACGGGTGAAAAGAAGTTCTACGACCGAACTGTCCTTAGCTTGGCCGCATCTGGTGACCTTCGGTCTGCTCGTCTTCGGCTTGGCATTGGGCATCCGCCACTGGTGGCAGGGCGTCGGCGATCCGGGATTGCCGATCAGTCTCTTTTGGGGAAGCGTCAACCTCCTCCTCCTCACCGTCGCCCTGTTCGTCGCCAGCGAACAAGCACAGGGGCGTCAGGGGTTCCGCCTCAAACGTGATTTTTCCGCCAAGCTGTTCGTAGACGGGAAAGACGTCCCGGCGCGCATCGTCGATGTGAGCGAGCAGGGAGCGGCGGTGATCGTAGAGCAACCGATCTTTACGCTGCAGGAGGCCCTCACGTTCTCGCTGACCTCGTCGCGGGGCCAGCAGATCACCGTCACCGCCCGCATCGTTCGGCAGCAACCAAAGCCGTCAGGTGGAATTGACGTGGGCCTCCAATTCGAGGAGCTGAATGAACCGACGCGCCAGGCCCTGGTCGATAAAATGTACGGGGATGCCGTTCCCTGGGAAGACGGCTACCGTATTCAACCGGGGATCGGCAGCAGTCTCCGTTCACTCCTCCGGGCTCTGACCGTCCCATGGCGGCCCCTCATGTGGAATCGCCGACGCATGATTCGCGTCACGGGAGGCCCCATGTGTCTGATCACCACGCCCTCTTCGGTATGGAGGGGCCGAGTAGAGAACATGTCTTTCACCGGCGTCAGCGCCCTCTTTTACCGGTTGCCACAAAACTCGCTAGTCGGTTGCCTGCTGGAACTTCACGGCGTCAAGCTGAAAGTCAGTCCTGTGGCGATAGTCAAAAAACAGGGGAAGACGCTCGTGCACTTCCAGGTAATAAGTATCGAGTCCGGCGAGGAACGGTGGCGCAGCTTGCACAATGCCAGCTGGCGTGCGACGTAACCCTAGCTCCAGTCATATTTCCAGCATTGTGGATGAAGGAGGAACAGGAATAATGGTTCGATTGACACGACTCGTATTGGCGGTTTGGATCCTGGCAGGCTTTCCTTTGATAAGTGAGGCGGGAGACACCTTCGCGGGATTTCAGATCGATAACAAGAGCCAATACTTCGGTTATCTCGGCGTCCGTACGCCACTTCTGCAGACATCCGGAGGCCCCAACCTGTTCGTCCAAGTCATGACCGCGGGGCTCGGCTACAGTTTCAAAGCCAACGGACAACTCCTCGACACCAGCGTACAGTTCCTCGTCCCATCGCTCGGGATCAGCCACACAATCGGTAGCTGGACCGTTTCAGCGCTGGCGGGCCCCCAACTGCGCCGGATCGAAGAGCAGCGGCTGAATACGAACGCCTCCGTCGAGCATCAAATCGGAGCCTACGGCCAAGTGGAAGCCCTCTACTGGCATGAAAAGGGAAGTCTCCACGCCATCGGGTCCTACGCCGACCTCGATAATTTCTTCTGGGGTCGCCTGCGGGGGAAGCTCCTGGCTCATCAATCCACCGCACGTTGTTGTTCGATCTACACCGGGTGGGACGTGGCCGGAATGGGCAATGCAGATTTTCGCGCCGTGCAGACAGGCCCTCTGGTCGAAGTTCCGGTCGGGAAGGTGTTCTTGCTCGCCAAGGGCGGATATCAATACAGCTCGTCATTCCACAGCGGCGTATATGGAGGAGTCGAGGTCTACTTCCCGTTCTAGCTTTTCGAGTAAAACTCAGAACGATGAACGTGACGCATTGCCATACATAATTGCTTCCTCGTTCAACACTTCCTCGGCTGATCAGGTCAGCCAGGTCCAGTGCGAGAAAGTCGCCGCCTGCCCGACTGGCCTGCCCTCTGTATCCACAACATTCCAGATGAGGGCGTTCTCGACAAGAAAACGGCGGCCGGTTGACGTCACCCTCACCCCACGATAGCTATCGAAATAGCCTTGAGCCCTGGCTTGCTCCAGCATGCCTTCTCGTTCGGCACGATTGGCTGGTTCGGCAGTGAGCCGCGAAGGCGTCTGGACGAGCTGGTCCCACGTCATCGCCCATAGGTCTAATGCCGCCTGGTTTCCGTAGTTGAGAAGGGGATCCGCTTCTGCTCCATGCGAGACAACGACGAGCGGGCTGTGAAACAGCCGATCGGCCTGGGCGTCAGCCTTGCCGATACGCTCGATCAAGTCTCGGCCGGTCCAATGCCGATAGCTGTCCAGCAGCCGTTGAGTCCATTCGATCACGACGGGATTGGTCCACATCTGAGTCATGACGACAGCATCCCCTGGTCGCACCATAGGGAGGGTCTCTTTCCCTCCGATCGGGCGTTGGTACCACGTCCCGCGCCCCAACACAAGAATATGGCGGACGCTCTTGCACAGAGCCTAGTAGGACTCTGTATAATGTGAATCCTTTCGACGGTACCCGTCGAGAGAGACCGATCATTGAGGAGTAATCATGGCTGCGCAGACGTTATTCGAGAAAATATGGGAATCCCA
>VFKF01000262.1 GCA_009885705.1 Nitrospira sp.
ACGACGATGGCGGTGTCGGACCATTGGGCGATGGTGGCCAGATGTCCGCCGAACGTGACCTTATCGCCGGCGGCCTTCGTGGCGCCGAAGCTCTGGCCGAAAAACACAACCTTCGTCCCGACCGGCCCGCTCACAGGATCGACACGAATGCTCGGAATCAGTTTCAGCGGAACGGCATTGCTCACTTTGTATTGGACCGGCGCGCAACAGGACCCGTCAGGCAAGGGGTCGGATGAAGCCAATCGAACCACGACATCGCCTGACGCCGCGTTCGTGGGAACATCGACTTCGATTAGCTCGTCTTTCCATCGGCGAGGTCTGACAATGACACCGCCGATCATCACATCATTCACGCCGAACATCGTATTGGGGTCGCGGGGACCGGCCGTCGTCCCGAAGTGCGCGCCGGTGATCTGCACGGTATGGCCCGGTTCGATCTCTGCCGGCGTCACTGCGGTAATCGTCGGCTGCATCACGGTCAAGATTCCGGCAGACAGCTTCTTCTTCCCGGTCATGACTTCAACGGGACCGGATTGCGCCTGAAAGGGCACTTTGACTTCGATCAGATCTGATTCCCATCGCTGAATCAACGCGGGGACCCCTCCAACAGTCACACGATTCACTTGTACAGATCGAAATGCGCCGAATCCCGTCCCGCCGATCGACAGGGTCGCGCCAGGAACCGCCGTTGACGGATGGAGTTCGACCGCAGCAGGAGCTGCCGCTAATACGGCCACGCTGAGACTCGCCCACAAAGTCATCGTACTCACGCCCGTCACGAACGCATTCATGGATAGACTCCTGTCAGGCAAGAAAAAGGTACGGTCATCCTGCACGCGGCACGAGAACCCCTCGCGCCAAGCTCAGAAGAGGTACGCCGTGGTGACCACAAAAACGAAGAACTCAACGAACTATAGCAAGCGGTTTTTTGGAGAGTCAAGCCGACAAACCAGCACCAGTTGGGCATTTCTGGCTAGTGCGGTCACACGATCAGGACACGGAGAAAATCACTTCGATTTCGACGGAAGCCCCGCGAGGTAACTCAGCCGCCCCCACCGCGACGCGCGCATGACGACCGACTTCGCCGAAGATGGCAACCAATAAGTCCGATGCCCCATTGAGGACTTGAGGTTGCTGGACGAATCCCTCCGCCGACGCCACATGTCCAACGACCTTGACGACACGCGTAATACGATCCAACGTCCCGAGTTCCTGTTTGGCAATCGCCAGCGCATTCAGGAGCGCGAGCCTGGAGGCCTCCACCCCCTGTTCAACCGTCTGATCTCGGCCAAGTTTACCGGAAAACGCCAACTGTCCGTCTCGCATGGGAAGGACGCCCGATAAGAACAACAGATCTCCGGCACGGACCGCCGGGACGTAGGTCGCTAACGGTTTGGGAGGCTGAGGCAATTCAAGTTTGAGGTCTTGTAATTTCTGTTCGTACGACATGTCGATGCCTCGGCTGCTCCCTTTATCCCTAACGATTCAGCTTTTGCGTTTTACGACTCACGCATTACCCGGCGCGGAGCGCATCGAGGAAACTCTCACCCACAGGAAGTTGATCCCCTTGCAAGGCTTCCAGAATGGTATGCCCCAAATCGGCAGCAGACGATCTGATGCCGAGATTGACACCCTGTGCCAACTTCGGCCCAGTCGCTAGAAGAGGAACATATTCCCGCGTCGGGAGCTGATCCGCCTTTGTGATATCCCGCCCGTGATCGCCCGTCAGGACGAGCAGGTCACCTGGACGAAGTTGCTCCAATAACTCAGACAGCCGTCGATCAAAGTCATGGAGGGCCGCGGCCGACTGCGCCGCATCCGATTCCAGCACATCAAGCCCGGCAACAATTAATCCACGGGGAACGGTTTTCAACATCCCTGTCACTTCGTGAAGCAACACCGTCCAATGCCCTACGGGCACGGACCGAGTAAACCCGCGACCGCTGAAGAGATCACCCACTGTACCCACCCCAACCAGGATCTGGCTCGCACGGTTGAGGACATCGAACATGGTCGTCCCTGGTGGCTCAATCACGAAGTCACGGGGTTGCGGGCCAAACTGTACCGCACCGGCATCGCCCACGAGGGGATGGGCTGACACACGCCACAGGCCCCATGGGTCCTTGAGTACTTTTCTCGCATCCCGGCAGCGCTGAAAAAACTCATCCCGGCGCATTGCATTCTCATGCGCCGCCACATGGCAGGTCCGCCGGCCATCTGTCCAGACGATCAATGCGCCAGACGACAGATGTTCGGCTTCACATTCGCGCAGCATGGCTGCTCCGGACGAACGGCGATTGCCGATGCTCTTACGGCCAAAGGCCTGCTCGATCACCGAAACCATGTCAGGGGGAAACCCTTCGGGATAGAGCGGCCCGGCAATATCAGTCACAAGGCCAGCCATTTCCCAATAGCCAACCATGGAATCCACCCCTTTGGAGAGAAACCCAAGCCGACCGAACGATCCCTCAGGCTGCCCCATCACCCGCACACCTTTGATTTCCGTGATGTGGCCAAGCCCGAGTGCTTCGAGCGTGGGGACGTTGAGCCCCCCCACGGCATCGGCCAGGTGAGCCAAGGTATTGGACCCGGCATCGCCGTACTCCGCCGCATCGGGCAAAGCCCCGACGCCCAATCCATCAATAACCAATACAATGACGCGAGTAATCATGAGCGCACTATAGCAGAAGCAAGAAAGACAAAGAAGTTCTGAGTTCTGAGTTCTGAATAAGAAGGGGCAGCGGAGACGGGCTGAAGACTGACCTGTTCACAACTCCTAGCATCGACATTCGGACTGTCGACTTCAGCCTTCAGCCTTCAGCCT
>VFKF01000273.1 GCA_009885705.1 Nitrospira sp.
CAGGGACCTTCCTTGGCGTTGAATGCCAGTTGAACGATCCGGTCACTGGGGATCTGCTCGATTCGGTCGATGCGTGCGCCTTGGAGATGGGCGCGGAGAAATTGACAGAAGGGGGGAGGCGTCGGTGGATTCTGAAAGGCTTCCCTGGTGAAGTGGAGACGGGCGGTTTCGGGATGGCATGAGATGAGGAGTCGATGCGTCCGTCCCGGCGCGCGAATTTCCAGCACCAGCGTTCGGTCCGTCGGCTGGTAAATCTTTTGAATCCAGCCTCCAGCCAAAGCCGGAGCCAGTTCACGCACCACCTTGGCAATTTCTGTCGCCGTCAAGGCCACGGTTTGTCTCCGGTCGGTCGCTATAATTGAAGCAGGTCTTTTTTGCCGCATGAGACCACAGTGGCCACACTTGTAGCGGTTGCGGCTGAATACTGTTCGTCCGCACTCTACGATTCAGCGAGAAAACTCGCAAGTTGCAGGCGCGATAGTCTTGGCATTGCGATTGCTTCTTGTAGGATGCAAGCGGGTGGGCGCAGGCCTGCTAAGCTTGAATGGAGAGTACGAGGGGCATGGTGGCGGTGAGCGTGAGTTGGACAAGGAGGGTCTCATGCAGTGCACCAGATGTGATGGTCTTATGGTGGCCGATAGCCTGATCGACATGCAGGAAAGCAGCATGCCGATGTGGATGAAAGGATGGCGTTGTGTGTCCTGCGGGAACATCGTCGATCCGCTCATTCAGCGGCATCGGATGATTCAGCAGGCGGGCGCCTCACGGTTGCTCGGAGCGGAAGTGGTCCTGCCGCGGCTCCGTCACGCGCTGAAAGCGACGGGCTAACGGCAGGATTCGTCGCGCAGCTCGGCAACAGCAATCAGTGCTACCATTGTTTCGTCATGTCGGTGTGTGCGTCTGACTCCGCCGGTGTTTCATCGAGTCTGTTGTTTCCTCCATATCTGCCGAACAAAATTCCACCCATTCTTGCAGCGCGCCTGCTCCTCCGGTACAGTCTGACTCCTTTACCCTGGAGCCTGTGCCCCCATGCCGTTACTTGATGTGTCTCTGCTGGTTCGCCTGCAAGCAGAATTTCGCCTGTCGATGAAACGCCTCCTGAGCGATCTCTGCCTGGATTTGGAAAATCAATATGCAGACGTGGCGAAATCCTTGGCCTTGCCAGTGGCCTACTTTCGATTTCTTGGTCGAGCGCTTGAGCGGGATGCCTATGCTCAGGGGAAAGTCGTCGGCTGGATCGAATCATTAAACGACTTGGTCTACTTCATCGATCTGTTGCAACAGATTCGAGAGGAGTCCCACCCGCGTGAGTTTGCGGCGCAATTATTTACCGAGTGCCAAGAAAAGTTTTTTGAGAACAGTTATCTGCACGAGCTCTTTCCCCGTGGGCTCTCCCAGTCCTCAGGCCTTGAGCGGCGACTCACCAAATTGTGCGCCCGCCTCACACAGGAGCTGACACAGGAATCGCTCTGTCTCGTGCCGGGTCTTCCGATGTTGTGGTGTGCCTCTCAGAAGATTCCGTCCTGGGCCGTCGAGGTTCAACTCGGTGACAACGTCGAACGGGCGGAACGGTTGGGCACGATGGCTATCGGGATGGATGGTACGACCTATGACGCGCCTCCTTCGGTGAAGCGAGCCCTCAAGACATCAACCGGTCATGCCACGCTGTTGGTTCGAGCGCAGGAGCTGTTCATCAAAATCGATCGAACGGTGACGCCTCTCTGCACGATGAAAGGCCATCGCGTGGAGTGGAGTTGGACGCACCGTCCGCCGGTCGTGGCCATGGAGACTCCAGCTGGGGCCATCACCGTTGGGCCGACGCTGGTTTACGGGAAGGACCGCCAGCCGAAGACGGTGGCGGCCACCTCAGCGGCTCAAGTGAAACGCATCAACCAAGCCTGGACCGTCATTCACGAAGCCTGGCTGGAAGGGCAGGAGGTCCTTGCGCTGTTAACCGATCGGATCGTGCCGCTCAAGGCCAAAGGCGTCGTGAGTTTCAGCTATCGGCATAGGCCCGGCTTGTCGTTCATTAACTGTTTCGACCGGGACAACCTCGATCTGATCGACGATCTGATCCATGAAAACAGCCATCACCACTTGAATCTCTTGTTGCGCAAATACGTCATGTATCGGGGAGATCGCAATCAACAAGTATTCTATTCCCCCTGGCGCGGCAGCCTGCGTCCGCTCAGGGGCATTCTCCATGCGGCCTTCACGTTTACGATGGGCGCGATGCTCTTCGAGCGGCTCTCAACCTGGGCCTCGGGAGTTGGTGGATCGACCAGATGGAAGAGGGCAGGCCTCACACCGAACGATCTGCAACGAGCCAGGTTTCGCTGTCTCGAAGAAGTGGAGTCGGTCCGCTACTCGATCCATGATTTGGAATATGCCAGCTGGCATCTCAAGTGGCTCACCGGCTCAGGTCAGCGGCTGGTCAAGCAGTTGTCAGAAGCGATCGAGCAGGTCGAACAGAACATCGAACCCCATAAAAAAGCCGTCCTCGCCTCCAAATTCGGCCCAGCCCTCCGCAAACATGTGAGAGAACTTCAGCAAGCTAGGGAAATCTATGGGCCAGTGCGCCTGGAGAAGGTTTAGCAGGCTGCTGAAAAAGTCCTCCAGCTTTGTTCTCGGCTCATCGAAATCCTCAACGTACCCCTGAGGGTACGCCTCCGGTTTCGATTCACCTGCGGCCTTGCTGGACGAACTTTTTGAGCAGCCTGCGAGGGGAGCCGCATTGGTTGTGTTCGACAGAAAACTCGGATATTCTTAGGCCCATGCTTGGAGGCAATAGTCTTGAGTAAGTTGCGGCAGACCAAGGAAGGGTTATTGATTCCCTCTACCCTGTTGAAAGGGCTGACAGGAGTCGTTTCTGTCCAGCGGCAGGGCAATGTGCTGCTCATCGAGTCTGAACGGCGGCGGACGGCTCGACGTCGTGCGGCCCGCATGGTTCAGCGCCTGAGACAGGCGGCAAAAGAATCAGGATCGGTCACCCCAGCAACGATAGCCCGCGAAGTCGCGGCGGTACGACGGAAACGTGCGGGTCATCGTTGACACCAACATCATCGTCTCCGGCCTCATCTCCCCTACGGGTCCACCCGGAAAAATTGTAGACGCCTTGCTGCAAGGCTTCTTAGTGCCTGTGATGAGTCCCGCCACACTGGCTGAACTCGAAGCGGTGCTGATGCGGCCTCGTCTTCGAACGTTGTTCGAGCGTGTGGGAATTGAGGCGACGGAGCTCTTAACTGAATTCCGAGAGCTTGCCGAAATCATTGAGCCAAACCCTACCGACATTCCCGTTCGTGATGAAAACGACCGGATCTTTCTGGCGTTGGCTGCGACGCGTCCTCCCGTGGAGTTCCTGATTACCGGAGATCGAGATTTTGAACAGGGGCATTACGCTGACGTGCCAGTGATCTCGCCCTCGCTGTTCGTCAAGACCATCTTGTCTTAACGTGCTATGTCTCAGGATACTCTCTTCTCTCCGCCGCCATATCAAAGAATTGAAGAAGGCGCGTCAACTCACAGGGGTGCGCTTAGGAAGGTGTGAGTGCGTACTGCTGGTGAGTTATGAGAGGCGGCGATAGAGCTCGGCGTTCTTTTCCAGTACCCGCTTGGCCGAGGTGCGGAATGCGTCATCTGACTGGCCGATCAAGTCGCAGATGCTAAGCCGCACAATCTGCTCGACGGTCAATCTCTCGCGGTTGCTCAACTCTTCCAACCGATTGATTTCCTCATCGGAGAGGGAGATCCTGAGCGTTGCCATGATCGGCTCCTTTGCCTAGGATGCTGTGTCTTATGAGGTCATGCTATTCACTCGGTGCTCTTCGATCTGGTCTCTTAACTGCTGAGCCTTCGCTATCTGGTCAGGAGTGAACTCCCGATTCATCAGCTCTGAGTATTGGCCCATAAACGAGTCTTTGAGGCCGTCATAGGTGAATACCTCCAGCTCAGAGTTTTGTGCTACATACTCACAGAGTGTACCGCAGTCATCCATGCGTGGCTGATACGAATTCCCAAGATATTGTGACATTAGGTATAGGACTACGTCTGTGATCTGCAGGCCTATCGACTGCTGAGAGGATGTCATTTCAATGGGGCATAAGAATTTCTCAGTTCTTTCCATGCGGAAGAGGAGGGTAGATTTGTCTGTAAACCCCCGAACGTTCTTTGCGAGTTCAAAGCTATTGGTCATTGCCCTGCCAAATTGCTTCTGTTCGTCATGACAGAATCTCACAATTCTTGATCGTCCCTCGGTCGTCTTATGAATACCACCAAGCAGAAGATCTAACGCCAAGACGTTTGGTGAGTCCCTATCGGTTCGGGTTGATCTGAGAATTTCGTGTGGGTTAGCCGAAGCCCAACTAAGTGCATCGAGTAACAACTGCCGGCCACGGTTGTCAGTATGGCGTTCGTAAATCCGCAACCTTAAATTATCTAGTATCTGTAAAAACTGTGAGAGATTTCGAGTCTCATAGGCCGACCAAAATGCTTTTGCCTCACTGTGGGTAAGAAAGGAGAAGATGTCTAGTGCCATTTTCCGGTGAAAGATCGAAGTGAGATCATGCATGGGCGATACTGCTTTGTTGAAATCCGAGTCAAGGACCGTAAATGAAAGCCGCGCTGCGGCATGGAACCTTTTTTCAATTTGAGTGAAGACAAATCGCGAGGAATGCGCCTGCAAAAACGCCATGAGTTCAGCGGAAATTTTGTTTATCTTGCCGATGCCCAAAGCACTGCCATGAAGTTCAGGGACTTGCAGCCTTGAGAGCCAAGTTTGATGAACGGTTTGTCCGGTCAGATCCACATCGGCATTTGTGAGGAGGGTGGCCGTCCAAAAGTGGGGCTGTGTTTCGTCAAATAGATTCTGACCTGTGTTGCCAGATTCATCTGTGTATGCAAAGAGGTCCCTTGCCTTGTTCCTTTTTGTCTTCAACTTCGTAATGTTTCCTGTTTCTAACAAATAGAGTGCCCTAATATCAGGCTGCTCAAAAAGGCCACCCAGCAAGGCCGCAGGGAGTGGGGCGACTGAGGCGTACCCGAGAGGGTACGTCGCAAGGAGACACAGGACTGAGAACGAAGCTGGGGGCCTTTTTCAGCAGCCGTTAAGGCTCGACTGTGACATCGACGAACGCCGGCACAGAGTCCGCCCCCTTCTTGTCCGTCACCCGCAGCTTAAACCGATACGTCCGTTTCTCCGACACGGTTGGCGCGAGGAAGGAGGCTTCGGCGTTATCCACGTCCAGCAGCGCGATCTTACTGCCGCGGACTTGGCTCCATGAATAGTAGAGGGCTTCGCCTTCCGCATCCCGGCTCTTCAGCCCGCTCAGTTTCACTTTGGTTCCAGCTTTGACCGATTGGTTGGGGCCTGCATCCGCGACCGGAGGTTCGTTCGGTTCTTCGTTCACGTCCACTGTGACATCGAGCAGGGCCTGTTTGTCGCGGTTGGTGACGGTGAGGGTCATCTTTCCGTTACCGACAATCTGCAGGAGACCATTGGACAAGACTTGAATGATCTTGGGGTTCGAAGACTGGTATCTCGTGCCGCTGCCTAGGGTACTGATTCGGCGGGTGACGCCATCGGTGAACTCACCGACCACGGGCAATTCGAATACTTTGCCCATTGAATCGACGTGACCGAATGCGGAGGATTGTCCTGTCCGTCCGAGGTGCAAGGGCTTATCCGTTTCGAAGTCGATGATGCCGAGGGACGCGGCTGGCTCTACGTTAACCAGGATTTCATCGAAAACTGATCTCGTGCCCAATCGTCCACGTGAAATGTCGGCGACCGCCAGCAGCCGCATCGGTCCGATGCCGTCTTTCGGGACCCGTAACGGGCCGCCGAAGGCCGGATCATGGTCGGATAATCCAATCAGTGCCACCGGCGCAACGATCGATCCCGTCGCCGTTGCGTCTTCCTGTCCTACCAGCGTGTCATCCTGTTCGCCGTACCAATAATAGCGAACCTGGACGATGCCGGAATCTTTGCCGAGGTCTACGCGGGCCGTGACGGTGCTGCCCGATGTCAGTTTTGCTCCCTCCGCCGGTTCGAGGATCTTGAAGGCTTGGGCTGGCTGCGCCGTGAGGACAAGGTAGAAGGCTGCCGCGAATACGCTCAGGTTCCACCGCCACGCTTCACGCTTCACGGTCGACGCTTCACGGTCCATGGTCACCTCGTCAGGTGGAAGGGGACGTCGGTCAGGATGACGCGATCTTTGAAGAGCAGAGATGCCTTTAATAGGAGCGCCCGCTGGTTGTGGAGAATGTTCTGCCACCATTGTGCCGGGATAATCTCGGGAATGACGACGGTGACCCAGTAATCCTGGTTCTTCTCTAGCAGCTCCTCGATATGGTCCAACAGAGAGCGCAGGACAGAACGGTAGGGGCAGGGCACGACCATCAGTTGTACGCCACAGCCCCACTGGGCCCACTGAATTTGTATGCGAGCCGTGGATTCCGGATCCACATCTACCAGCACGGCCCGGATCTCGCCGCCCCGGCTGCGTGCATAATCGACGGCTCGAATGACCGCCTGATTCACGCCACTGATGGGAATGATGACGATATTGCGCCGCGGAAGCGGCGGGCGGTGATCGCGCGTGAGCGCGATCTGTTCAGACACGGCTTTGTAGTGCGAGTGAATCGAGCGGAACATCCAGACCAGCAGGACGATGAGGAGGAAGACGATCCAGGCGCCATGGGTAAACTTGGTGCTGGCAATGATGATGGTGGCAATGCCAGTCGTGATGGCGCCGACCCCGTTCACAATGAGTTTCTTCCGCCAATGTGGTCCTTTTTTGGTTAACCATCTGCGGACCATGCCGGCTTGGGAGAAGGTAAAGGAGATAAATACGCCGACGGCATAGAGGGGAATCAAGGCGTGGGTGTCGCCGTGAAAGAGGATCAGGAGGAAGCAGGCAAAGAATCCGAGAATGAAGATCCCGTTCGAGAACACGAGGCGGTCGCCGAATGTCGCCATCTGACGGGGCATGTAGTTGTCGCGCGCCAGGATCGATGAGAGATGGGGGAAGCCGGCGAAGGCGCTATTGGCGGCGAGGATTAACAGCAGCATCGTGCCGATTTGGAGTGCGTAATAGACCGCTCCGCTGCCGAAGGTCAGTCGCGCTAGTTGGGAGATGATGGTCTCATCCGTTTTGGGCAGCACTCCATAGTGGTCGGCCATGAAGCTGATCCCCAGAAAGAGGAGGGCCAGTATCACGGACATATGAATCATGGTCGTGGCCGCATTTTTGGATTCCGGCCGGCGAAAGGCTTTGACCCCATTCGAAATGACTTCCATGCCGGTGACGGCTGAGCAGCCGGCGGCAAATGCGCGAAGGATCAGGAACAGGGTCATTTCTTCGATGGCGACTTGGTTCTCTGGCGGGATCGACGTGCCTGGGCCGAACAGGGCCTGGGCGCTTCCGATCACCACCATCACTCCGAGGGCGCCAATGGCAAAGTAAGTGGGGACAGCGAAGAACTTGCCCGACTCCCGCACGCCGCGAAGGTTCATGACGACAATGAAGAGACTCGCAACGAGTCCCAAGGCTTCACGATGCTCGAATAGGCTCGGTACGGCCGACGTCAGGGCCGCGATTCCCGCTGCCACGCTGACGGCCACGGTGAGAACATAGTCGATCATCAACGCCGCTGCGGCGATCAATGCCGGGAGTTCTCCTAAGTTGTCGCGGGCG
>VFKF01000161.1 GCA_009885705.1 Nitrospira sp.
AGAACAGCTCCACCGAATGGATCACCGGCTGGTTGTCGATGACGAACTGGCGGGTTTCCAAGGCTTCGTCGCGCGTCTCGCCGGGGAAGCCGTAGAAGGCCATCACGTGGTTCCAGATTCCCGCCTTCGCCGCCTGATGCAGGTTGTTCTGGATCACGCTCTTCTTGGCATGCTTATCCATGAGGTTCAGCACCCGCTCGTTCGCCGACTCCATCCCATAATAGAGGGTACAGCAGCCGGCCTTCGCGGCCAGGTCCCAGATCTCCTGGTCCTGTAGGGTCTCTTCAAAGCGGATCAGCGTGGTCCACTTGATCCCGACGTTTTGCTCGACTAAGAGTTGCGACACTTTTTTAAATAGCGCCGGCGGATAGGATTCATCCGAAAAAAGAAAGTGTTTACAATGGTACTTATCCCGCAACGCCTTGATCTGCTCGATCACTTGCTGGGCCGGCACGCCGCGATACTGGTCGAAGTAGCCCTGCCCATGGTCGCAGAAGGTGCAGCGGCCCCAATAGCAGCCGCGCGTCGCGAGGTAGGGAATGATCAGCTCCGGCACGAAATACTTCTCCAGCGGCAACCCCTCGAAATCCGGCAGAGGGAGCGAGGTCGTCTTCTCCGTATAGACGTCGGGACTCCGGTGGACGCCTGACTCATCGCGATACATCAAGTTGGGCACGGAACTGATCGGCCGCTCCCCATTCAAAGCCTCAATCAGCCAGAGCAACGCATGTTCCCCCTCATAGAGGATGGCCGAGTCGAAGATCTCTTTGAAGAATCGTTCCTGGTTCGGCAGCTCTTCCTGCAACCGCGTAATGACATTGCCTCCCACCACCACATGGATGTGGGGGAAGGTCTCCTTGATCATCTTGCAGAACGTGAGGCCAGCCAGCAACTGCATCTGGGTTCCGATCGAGACCCCGATCACCTCCGGCTTCTCCTTCGCCACAGCCGGCATGACCAACTGATTGCAGATGTCGCGATAAACGTTCACCTGTTCATCGTCCAGACAGGCAAAGACTTCTTTCGAGACCCCGGGCCGATAGCCCAGGTTGCTTTCCATCGGATAGAACACAAGCGAGGCAGGATAGTAGGCAGCGGAGATGTAGGCCATCACCTCGCGGAAACAGTTCAGCGCCCCTTCCA
>VFKF01000087.1 GCA_009885705.1 Nitrospira sp.
CGTCGTTCCATGGAGCGGTTCGGCTGTTTCACCTCTGCATTGTCGAGGATACGAACCACTTCAGCGATCGTGCTCTTCACGGATTCCGTCGGGTTCAGCTCAGCAGCCAATGCACCAGTGCTGGGCAATGTCAGAAGTGCCGCCAACCCGGTGATCACTACCCAACCTAAGCCCTTACGCGATGCGAGACTGCGAGAATCCTGACTGACGGCGTTATCGAATATCTGTTCCATGTGATGCCCTCCTCAATCCTGTCGGCATGTGCCTGTCTCTGTCCACTGTCATACAGCAAGACCCATGCTGAACAGCCTCGACGAGACGCCTCCCTGACCAGAGAGGGGAAAAACCAAGAAAGCCATACACATAGAGCCTGCGTGGAGGAGCGCCTAAGTAAAGATCGGTGCCCCATGCCATAGAGCACTGTGGCAGAAGGAGCACAAACGAACCTTGCTGTCTCCCAATCGCTTCAGTGCCTGGAGGATAGAAAGAACCGGTTGCCAGCGCCCTCCCCGTTTGGCCCATCCAGCAAATCCAAGTTCATCGGAACTGGGTACACAAATCGGGGAAGGTGGAAGAGAATTGTATACGGTCACAAATTGCGATCTTAAAGCTGGTCCGAGAAGAAAACGCGATAGCCTGCTCCGCACCAGCCGCTCGCCTGCAAACTGACTCTCCGCCCCTACATGTTCCTACATACAGACCTCGCGCGATGGCGAGTCAGGTCACTGATGTTGTTGAAGATTTTGCGAATGGTCTGAAGGCACGACTGTTGCTCACTCAGCCGGTATTACATAATCGCGATTCGGCACGTGCCTTCATTCGGAATCATCAAGGAGCATCACCATGTGGGATACCAAGAAACCCAAGAATAAGCAGAACGACGCCGAGAACTTTACCGTCCTGGGTAAAGACGTCACCTTCAAAGGCATTGTCTATTTTGAAGGCACCGTCCAGCTCGACGGATGCGTGGAAGGCGAAATTCACACCACAGGGGTACTCGTCGTCGGGGAACATGCGGAGATCCGGGGGTCCGTCTCGGTCGGCACGTTACTCAGCAGCGGGAAAATTCATGGCATCGTCGCCGCGGTCGACAAAGTGCAGCTCCTCAAGACCGCCGTGCAGATCGGCGACGTGCATACCCCGGCCTTCTCGATCGAAGACGGCGCCTATTTCAAAGGCTTCGCCGACATGGGCCCAGGCCCTAAGGCCGAAGAATCCTCGCAACACAGCAACGGAATCCCCAGCCAGGCCATCCGGCACAACAGCGCTGGCCTCCGCCTCACGGAACGGGAATCCGATTACAAGCAACTCGCGCACAACGTCGAGACAGACGAACTCGTTCACTGACCCACCGCTCCCTACCCATCACAGCGCCACTGCGACCCTCCCGTATCCCGCTGGGGATAAGAGCCTATGGCTGATGGCGTATAGCGTATGGCAAGAGGGGGAGAGACAGGCTCGACGGTCTTCTGCGCTCGCGCAACGCGAGCGAGCACCTAGCAGCCCGCACAATCCTCATTCATAGGAGCCGGTCAAAGAAACCCCTACCGGATTAGTTCGAACTATTCTTTGCGCTCTACGGGGCTCTGAATTACAGTCGTCTCATGCGCCTGCAAGCTTCAACCGCATCGAGCAGAACAGCGCAAAATTGACTTCCCCCCGTGACTCCAGTACGCTTTGACTATGACAACCGCGACAAGCCATCCATACATCGTCTGCACCGAGGACATTCTCCACGGAGCCCCCATCATATCGGGTAGCCGCACCCCGGTGCGCGCAATCGCCGAGCTCTGGAAGTTCGGCATCGCCCCTGAAGAAATCATCGGGCGGCTCCCCCACCTCACATTGGCCCAGGTCTTCGATGCCCTGAGTTACTATCAGGAACATCGCGAGGCGATAGACGAAGACATCCGTCGAAATCGCGTACCGGCCGAGAAAATTCACCCCCGCCTCCAGTGACCGAGCCCGCGCTCTTTATCCGGCTCTACCTCGACGAAGATGTGTCGGTTTTTCTTGCGCAACTGCTGCGTCCCCACGGCTTTGAGGTGCTGACCACGCGGGAGGCCAAGAATCTTGGATGCTCCGACACGGCACAACTGCAATTTGCAACAGCCCGCCAGCACGCCATACTCACCCATAATCGTTGCGACTTCGAACAGCTGCATGAAGCAGCGCTCCGGGACCAACAGCACCATACAGGCATTCTCATCGCCAGCCGCCGCGCCTCAGACTTCGAACTCGCCAGACGGATCATGACCGTGCTCGACACATTCACCGC
>VFKF01000248.1 GCA_009885705.1 Nitrospira sp.
TATCAAGACGGCATCAGGAAAGAGATCGACGACCTCAACACCTTCATCTACGAGAACGTAAACGACGGGGTCTATCGCGCGGGATTCGCCACCTCGCAGCAGGCCTATGAACGGGCCGTCTTGCGCCTCTTCGACGCCCTCGACCAACTCGAGGCCAGGCTGGCACGCCAACGCTACCTCTTCGGCTCACAGTTTCTCGAAACCGATTGGCGCCTGTTCGTCACCCTCGTGCGCTTCGACGCCGTCTACCACGGCCATTTCAAGTGCAACATCCGACGGATCATCGACTACCCGAATCTCTTCGGTTATCTCAAAGACCTCTACCAGACCGACGGCATCGCCAACACCGTGAACTTCGACCACATCAAGCGGCATTACTACGTCACCCACGACGACATCAATCCGACCAAAATCGTCCCCCTCGGTCCGGACCAGGATTTGACGACGCCGCATGGCCGCGAACGCCTCCGCTAATGGCGGGCTGTTGAAAAAGTCCGCCAGCTGCGTTCTCGCATCGTTCAGACCCTCAACGTACCCTCCGGGTACGCCTCGGCCCTTCACTCGCTGCGGCCTTGCTGAACGGCCATTTTGAACAGCCCTCTAGCTCGTGAGACGTGAAACGAATCTCGTGAACCGCGCTGTTCGTTTCAGGATTCGGACGTTTCACCTGTTACGATTCACGAACGACACTCTTTTCAAGCGACGCGTCCAGCCGCTCATGCAGCTTTCGTCGCATTCCTTGCATGGCCAATAGGCACGTGGTAGGGTGAAAGTGATCGCGTAAGACCTTCCGTGTTCGGAGGCTGCAGTCCTCCAACGAGACACGAAGTCTAACGCGATCTTTTTTTGTCCGCACGCAGCCGTCCGTATCTGCTGAGCATTTCGTCGAAGGCCGACTCATCCCTCGCGTTCATTGCTAGCCCGACAGACTCGTGGGGACCTCACAACATCAAGAGGTGCATCCGTGTTTCATGAATTTTCGTCAACCGTTCGAGCACTCCTCCACGACGCCGCGGGGAGTCTCTATCACATCGTCATCGTCGCCTTGAGTGCGGGCATTGCGCTCTTGCTCCCGGCAGGCGCCAGACATTTTCTGTCGTTTTGGGCGCGCGTCGAACAGGACAAACTCTCGCTCATCGCCGTGGAAATGACGCTGACGGTGCTGTTGATCATCGGCCTCAACTACCTCCGTCGCAGCATGCGGGATCGAGCCCTCGCACTTGTGGCAACCGGAGCGGGCCTCGTCTCGTTCTTCCCGCGCCGCACGCGGGGAGCACAACGGCATATCGCAAAGCTCCGGGAAGAGCAGGGCACAGGCCGAACCATCTCGGTCATCGGGTCGACCGGCCATAGCACTTTTGTGGACCAAGTGGGAGGCCTGTCCTCCGTCCTCGATAAGTGCCTGGGGGCCAGAATCATGCTGGTGAATCCCTACAGCCAGGAAGCGAGCGCCCGCATCCAAGCGATCAACCATCCCGAGTTCACGCTGGAACAATTCCGGGCAGAAGTCAGGCAGAGTATCCTGCTCCTCAAGCGGCTGAAGGCCATGGGGAAGGCCGTCAAACTGAAACTCTACTCGGATTCTCCGCTGATGAAATTGGTCATCCTGGGAGATTACCTCTGGCTCCAGCATTACCATGCCGATTTGGATGTAAAGACGATGCCGGAATACGTCATGCGGCATAACAGCAAGGACCACGGTCTCTATACCCTCTATGCCCATTACTTCCTGCAGCGTTGGGCGAACGTCGAGATTCCAGAATATGATCTGGAAACGGACGAGCTGATCTATCGGAATAAGACCGGCAGCGAAATCCGGAGAGAGCGGTTTGAAATGGAGCCGGCGACAGAAGAGGTCGGAGCCCCGATGGGATCCTTCGA
>VFKF01000223.1 GCA_009885705.1 Nitrospira sp.
GAATCTCCGCGATCTTCGCCAGTTGTTCTGCTTCCAGCGGATGAAAGACCACCGTCTCGTCGATGCGGTTCAAGAATTCAGGACGGAAATGTTCTCGGAGCTCCACCATGACGAGAGAACAGACCTCGTCATAGGACGCACGCCGTTGCTGTGCTTCAAGAATCTGCGGGCTGCCGATGTTCGAGGTCATGATCAAGACCGTATTCTTGAAATCGACGGTCCGGCCCTGAGAGTCGGTCAACCGCCCGTCGTCCAAGACTTGGAGCAAGACATTGAAGACATCGTGATGGGCCTTTTCGATCTCGTCGAAGAGGATGACGGAGAAAGGATGTCGCCGAACCGCTTCCGTCAGTTGGCCTCCCTCTTCATAGCCGATATAGCCAGGAGGAGCTCCGATCAGACGGGCCACCGTATGCTTCTCCATGTACTCGGACATGTCGATCCGAATCAGATTGGCGTCGTCATCGAAGAGCGTTGCGGCAAGCGCGCGGGCCAACTCGGTCTTTCCAACTCCGGTTGGACCGAGAAAGAGAAATGAACCGATAGGCCGGTTGGGGTCTTTGATGCCGGAGCGCGCGCGGAGAACGGCATCGGCTACCGCGTCCACTGCCTCATTCTGGCCGACCACACGTTGATGGAGCAGCTCGCCCAGCTTGAGGAGCTTCTCCGTTTCTCCTTCGACCAGCCGGGAGACGGGGATTCCCGTCCAACGGCTTACGATGGCCGCGATGTCGTCCTCATCCACCTCTTCTTTGAGCAACCGGCTTTCGCCCTGTTTCAGACCGAGCTGTTCCTGTTCCAACGCCAGTTCGCGCTCAAGGCGTGGCAGCTCTCCGTAGCGCAGCTCCGCCACACGATTCAGATCGTAGGCTCGTTCGGCACGCTCCATCGATTGCTTGACCTCTTCCATGGCCTCTCGCATTTTGCGCAGACGGGCTACCGAGGCTTTCTCCGAATCCCAACGCGTTCTGAGCGCCTGACGCTCTTCTTGTTTCTCGCCCAGTTCCAACTCCAGCGTCGCCAACCGCGCCTGGCTGGCTTGATCCTGTTCTTTCCGCAAGCCCTCCCGCTCAATCTCCAACTGCATCACCTTACGAGAGACTTCATCCAGTTCCGCCGGCAAACTATCGATTTCCGTTCGCAAACAGGCTGCCGATTCATCGACCAGATCGATGGCTTTGTCGGGAAGAAACCGATCGGCGATGTAGCGATTCGACAGTTTTGCGGCTGCGACCAGCGCGGCGTCTTTGATGCGCACCCCATGGTGCACTTCGTAGCGTTCTTTGAGTCCTCGTAGAATCGAAATGGTATCCTCCACCGAGGGCTGATCGACCAGCACCGTCTGGAAGCGCCGTTCCAACGCGGCATCTTTCTCGATATGTTTCCGGTATTCATCCAACGTCGTCGCGCCGATCAAATGTAATTCACCGCGGGCCAGCATGGGCTTGAGCAGGTTGGCGGCGTCCATCGCCCCTTCCGCTGCGCCCGCTCCCACGACCGTATGCAGCTCATCGATGAAGAGCAGGATTTGCCCTTCCGATGTCTGCACCTCCTTGAGGACAGCTTTCAATCGCTCTTCGAATTCGCCGCGAAACTTCGCGCCGGCGACCAACGATCCCATGTCGAGCGTGATGACGCGCTTGTTCTTCAGCCCTTCAGGCACGTCCCCTTTGATAATGCGAGAGGCCAGCCCTTCGACAATCGCTGTCTTGCCAACGCCTGGTTCCCCGATGAGCACGGGATTGTTTTTCGTTCGCCGCGAGAGAATCTGCACGACCCGGCGAATTTCTTCATCGCGCCCGATCACGGGGTCTAATTTCCCTTGCCCTGCCAGCCTGGTCAGGTCGCGGCCGTATTTTTCCAACGCCTGGTAGGTGCCTTCCGGATCCTGGCTCGTGACACGTTGCGATCCTCGTACTTGCTGCAGAGCTCCCAACAACCGTTCCTTCGTCAGTCCCAGCTTTTTGAACACGCCTCCCTCTTGGACCATGGCAAGGATGACATGCTCGACACTGACATAGTCGTCTTTCAATGCTCGTTGTTCGTCTTCGGCTTTGCTCAACACCTGGCTGAGCCGCGATGCGACATGAAGTTGTCCGGGCGCGGCCCCGGCACCCTGCACTTGCGGCAACTTGGTGAGTGCCTGCTCGACCGCCTGGCGAACGGAGGGCACCGATAATCCTGCCTGTTCAAGGAGGGAGGAGGCGAGACCGCCTTCCTGCTCTATGAGCGCAAGGAGAAGATGCTCCACATCGATTCCTTGATGACTTCGCCTCGCGGCATGGGACGATGCGGCTTGGAGGGACTCTTGTACTTTGATCGTCATGCGGTTCATGTCCATTGGATCACTCCTCTTCGCACATCGGTATGTACTGCTCCCATTCACATAATCACAGGATAGGGGAAGTCAACGGCCCAGGAAGGGGCAGGCCGCGGCTTGACCCGAGAAGTTCGCTCAGACTATTGTCTCTCATGTCGCGCATTGTAACTGAAACCATAGATCTCTATCGGAGCGCCTTCCGTAAAACCGGAGAATCGCTCACCCGCGGTTGGATGACGATGGTCGCGGTGGTTGGATTTGGACTGTTGCTGGTTCTGGCCAGCCAAATTGCCTCGCCACTCGGCATGATCGGTGGCTTTCTGCTTGGCGCAGTCAACGCCCTGCTGGTTGGCGCTACCCTGAGTCTGGTCGAACAATCGATTACCCATACACGCGTGCTCACCCTCCACGACATTGTCGACAGCGTCGGTCACTACTTTTGGGATGTGATCGGCATCGGGTTTGTGCTCTGGTTGCCGCTCATGGCGCTCGACATGAGCCTTCAGACGAACCCCTATGGGCAACTCCTGTCGTACGCCGTCCTTCTGCTCATTTTTTTACTGCTGAACCCGGCACCGGAAATTGTCTATCAAGTGCGGCATGATTCTCCGCTCGACGTATTCAAGACCTCGTACGAGTTTGTCCTGGAGAATTGGATCGAGTGGTTTCTTCCATTTGCCCTGATCCTCATCCCGATCGTCCTCTCGCCCATGGGCCTGCAATCGTTTTTCTCCCTCTCCAGTCGAGTGGGGAGAGGGGCGGGTTTGGATTTTTTCCAACTCCTGGTGCTGCCCTTCACGATTCTCGGCAGTTGGCTGGACTATGTGGGAATCCCTTCTTGGATCAGCTGGTATCTTAGTCTGCTCCTGACCCCGCCGCTTGCCGTCGCCATGTTATTGTTTCGTGGCCATCTGTTTGCATCACTCCATGGTGTGTCGCGACGCCAGCGCCGATTTGCCTCGCCATTCAAGTAGGGGCGAGCGGTGTGGTGGGATATTTCAGCTTCCACCACTCCTGATTCAGACGCTGCTCAGCCATTCCTGGCTCCGTTGCCCTCGCCAGGGAAAATGACACTGCAAGATTTTGTTTGCCTGATCCCTTGAGCGGCATGGGAAAATAGTGTATGGAAATACCTACAGTCTCTACAGTTATCCTTGCACCTCAAAGCCGAGAAAGAGCGTCGCTCGTGCGGTTGTCTATCTTTTGGCGAATCGTCCTCACCTCTCTTGTCATCATTGTGATGATGGCAGGCGTAAATTTATACGCCTTGTTTCAGCTGCGCCAGCTGACGGCATTGAGTGCCAATATGGCGGCACATCATTACCCGGCGATCGAGTCGGCCAAACGGCTGCTCACCGTGCTCTATGCCCAACTCAATAGCGAGAAGAAGTATCTGGCTGTACGCGATGCCACGTTCTTGCAGCATTTCGATGAAGAGGTCGACGAATTCCATCGAGGGCTCCAGCGCCTCGAAACCCAGGAACTGACGCCGCAAGGCCTGCAGCTGCTGCAGGAGGTTACGCATCTTCAGCAAGAACGGCTCACGATCTTTCATGCGGAGTTAGAATCGCATCAGGGGCAGACGTCTCCTGCGACCTTACCGGTGGACTATGAGCGGCGTCGCGACGCCTTGATGGACCGCATGAGCGCGACACTTCAACAGTTTATCGATTTTCATGAAACGGGCATCAGTGTCGGGGTCAGCCGGTCGCGGGAGAGTTCGGCGCAAGCCGAGGCCGTTACGGAGCAGTTGGTGCTGTTGGCGCTCGTGTTCGGGATTGCGCTCGCCGGTTTTGCCAGCTACACGGTGCTTCGCCCGCTCCGTCAATTGCAGAACCATATCAAACAAATCGGGCAGGGGGATTTTCGCACATCGCTCAACATTCGAGCCCCCAGCGAGTTGCGGGACCTCGTCGATGCGGTGAATTGGATGGGAACCAAACTGCAAGAGCTCGACGATATGAAGGGGGAGTTTCTCGCCCACGTCTCCCATGAGTTGCGCACGCCGATGGCCTCTATCCAGGAAGGCACACATTTGCTCTTGGATGAAATTCCTGGTCCCTTGACGCAAGAACAGCGCACGACCTTGCGGATCATGGCCGACAGCAGCCGCAGGCTCATTACCCTCATCTCGACGATCCTTGATCTTTCCAAGATGGACGCCGGGATGATGGAGTATCGAATCGTCCCGACGGATCTCAAACGCATCACCGATATCTCGGTCAATAAAGTCCGGCTGCTGGCCGATGCCAAACATGTGCAGCTATTGGTCGAAGGACCGGTACAACGTGTGTGGGTCAAGGCCGATGCCCTTCGCATCGAGCAGGTCCTGGATAATTTGCTCTCGAACGCCTTGAAGTTCAGCTCGGAAGGGGGCATTGTAAAGGTATTGATGAAGCCTGACCCGAAAGCGGGAGTGCTGGAAGTGAGTGTGTCCGATGGCGGACCAGGCATTCAGGCCGAAGACCTGCCCTATATTTTTGAACGCTTCTATCAAGGACGTACCAAGGCCAAACATGCCACGCCGGGGAGCGGTCTCGGGTTGGCACTAGCCAAAAAAGTGGTTGAAGCACACGGAGGACGAATTTGGATCGAAAGCGAAGCCAAGAAGGGGACGACCGTACGGTTTATTCTGAGAGTCGCAAAACCGGAAGAGTCGGCATGAACGCGCTCCAGCACGGATTCATGGCAGCGATCCTGTCCTGTCTCTTCGTCACGGGATGTTCGACATGGCCTGCGCCTCCGCCCATGTCGCAGCCCTATTTCCTCGTCGATGCGGGAGAGGCGAAATCCCTCCATGCGCTGGCGAAAAAACAGGATGCGCTCGCCCCGAAATGCGCCGAGCACAACTCCTGCGATCACGTCTATTTTTTACGGGCGCTTCTGGGGCTTTACGAAAGTCGAGAGAGTGCCATCAGGTACTTCGAGAAAGTGATCGCCGCTGCGCCCAAGAGCAGCCTGGCTTCCTCCAGTAAGGTCTGGCTGCAACTGCTTCAGCATCGTGCCGTTCCCGTTGAGCAATCTTGGATGCAATCGGTCATGGCGGCACCGGCCATTTCAGAGAATCAGGCGATCCTGGCCCAGGCCTCTGATCGTCTGGTGCGAGACTTGCTTGATAGAGAGTTGACCGTCCAGCAATTGCGGGCCATGAAGGATGCCGATGCCCAAACGTTGGACAGTCTCCAGCGAGAGTTAGCCGAACGCGAACGGAAGCTGGATGCCGTGAGCGGCAAACGGGACAGCACAAGAGGTTCGACCGACACCGGCATTCTGTCATCCTTGCAAAAGCAATTGACGGATCGTGATAAAAAAATAGATGAATTAACGAGCCAGTTGGAGGCGCTGAAGCGTATCGACCAGGAAATGCGGGATAA
>VFKF01000315.1 GCA_009885705.1 Nitrospira sp.
CCATCCTGGCAGGGACCGACCTGATGGGGGCCGACCTCCGTCACACCGTCATGACCCACGCCAACCTTCAACAGGCCAATCTGCAAGGCGCACTCCTCGACGGAGCCAGACTCGATGGAGCCCTGATGGTGGAAGCAGACTTAGAAAGCGCCTACCTCGACGATACCAGCCTTGTGGGGGCCAACCTCCGTTCGGCCGGCTTGCAGAAGGCCAATCTGGAAGGAGCCAATTTGGAAGGCGCGCAATTGATCGAGGCGAAGGCACAGGCGGGCACATTGCGGATGGCGATTCTCTACAAGGCCATCCTGGACCAGGCGGATTTCCGTGAGGCGATTCTCTCTCGCGCAGTCCTGATCGGCGCCAGAGGAACCGGCGCCGTCTTTACGAAAGCAGACCTCAGCGAGATCTACGCGCCGAAATCCCAGTTTCATCGCGCACAATTCAATGAAGCGGCGATGGAATCGGCCAATCTCGTCGCAGCGGACCTGAGAGATGCCAATTTCAGCCATGCCATGCTCATGGAAGCCAATCTCCAAGAAGCGAACCTCCAAGGCGCCACGTTCTCCGGAGCGGATCTCAGCGGCGCGCGACTCGACGCGGCAATCCTCCACCAGGCGATCTTGCATGGAGCCAACCTGTCGTTGGTGTCAGGCTTGACGCAAGCCCAGCTCGATACGGCCTGTATAGACGAGCAGACGAAACTGCCGTCCGACCTCAATCGCCCAGCGCCTTGTGTCGCGGCAAAGAAAATGGCACGCCATAAGTAGAAGGTAGAGGCTGAGGTTCAGCATCTGTCGGTTATCGCCCGCTGCCTGGGGCCTGACCGATGATGTGAAGTCGAGGACCGTGGGGAAGAGTCATCACGCCCTCGTCGTCCGACTCCTCACCGACAACCCAGAGGTATAGCTTCTGCGCATCGAACAGTTCGGGGTCCTTCGGCACTCCGTACTGTTCCTTCTGCATCGTCTCATCGTAGAGGCCGATGCAGCCGTGCGAGGCCGGATAGCCCGGCATGTCCCGACCATGAATCCAATAGGACACACCTTCCCGGTTCACATGAAACCGGAGGGCGTAGTTCATCGGATAGGGCCGATCCGTTCCCTCGATGGTATACAGACAGGATTGGTGCTGCCGATGGGCCGCGGTCAGACGGAACTCCCCTGCAGGCGTTTCATGGCGTCTGCTCCCGGAGGCAATGGGGGTGTCGAAGCGAAGCGCTCCAAACTCATAGGCCCCGAGAAATTGCTCAGTCAAATCGATGAGAATAAATTTCTCGTCCGGCTCTCCCGGCAGATAGACCAGCGGCAACGGCGTAAACTGTGCCAGATCCTCGATCCGCCTCGGCACTTTGATTGAGAGCCCAGCATGGGCGTGCCGCCGATCGATCCGATTGAATCGTGCACCCTCGATCCAGTACTCGCCAAATATCGTTTCCAGCGATTCGCCCGGCAAAATGACATGGCAGTCCCACTCCACCGTAGCGTCACTGGGGTAATGGATCTCGCAGGGCCCGCGATGTTTTTTGGGTGAATCGGCTTGCACAGAAACAGGAAGGACCGCGACCATCATCATGGTCACGGCAATGACCCTACGCCAGAACGACCAAGGCACAACGAGAGACATGATCGACGAACTTGGAATCACAACGGCCAAAAATAAAAACACCGGCACCTCGCAGGATGCTCAAAATGACATCCCAGCAAGGCCTCAGGGAGCGCGCGGCGAGCCTGCCCACCGAAGGCTCGTCCCGCTCCTCCTTGCACCCCGCAGGACGCTCAAACAGGCCGTCCAGCAAGGCCGCAGGCGAGTCGAAACCGGAGGCGTACCCTCAGGGGTACGTTGAGGATTTCGATGAGCCGAGAACGAAGCTGGCGGCCTGTTTCAGCGTCCGGTTAAGACCAGTACTGGGAGGCTTTCGTATACCCAAACACCAGATCCCGCCGCGCCAGGACCCCGACCAGTTTGCCGTTCCGGACGACAGGCACCCGCGTAATATACCGATCCTGGAACAGATTCGCGACCTCTTCCAGTTTCATATCCTCCGTGGCTGTCACCGGATGGGTGCTCATCATTTCGACAACCATGACTTTCCGTAGATCCCGGCCTTCGATCATGGCCTGAAGCAGGTCGTACTCGCTGATCAAGCCGACCAGAGTCCGGTCCTCTTCCACCACGGGGAGACTGCCGAAGTTTCGCTGGAGCATCAGCCGGCTGACAGTCAAGACATCGGTCCTGGAGCTACATGTAAAGACCGCGTCCTGCATCAATTGTCCCACCGTCAAGGTCTTCGGATCGCAAGCCGCCGCAAGAAATTCTGATTTTCGCATAGCCCCTCCTCTTTATTCTTTCTCCCGCAGGACGCTCAAAATGACATCCCAGCAAGGCCGCAGGGAGCTCGGCGACTGAAGCGTACCCTTGGGGTACGTTGCAGGGAGACGAGCGACTGAGAACGCCGCTGGGGGTCATTTTCAGCGTCCTGCCACTCCGGCAGCTAGGTATGCGCGAAGCACATCCCTCCTGGCGATGATGCCGACAAGCTTGTCTTTCGCGTCCACCACCGGTACGCGAACCAAATCGCTGGCTCTAAAAACATGAATCAATGTCGGAAGCGTCGTTTCGGGCCGGACCGAGTAGGGGTTGTACGTCATGATGTCGCCAGCAGCGATGACGCCGAGCTTATGCCCATCGTCCAAGGCTGCCAGCAAATCATGTTCGCTGACGATGCCCAGGAGTTTGTCTTTGGCGTCCACCACCGGCACCGCGCCAAAGCCCTCGATCATGAGCGACGCGATGACATCGCCCTTGGTTTTGAGACGAGCGGACGGCACCAGTTTCTGCATCACCTGATCGACCATCGTCTCGCCAAAATCTTTCTTCGTCACGGTCTTGGCCTTCTTCGCAGCTTTCTTGTTCGTCGTCATACGTCCCCTCCTCACCATTGATCTAGCAGGATGCTGAAACAGCCCGCCAGCTTCGTTCTCGCATCGTTCAGGCCCTCAACGTACCCTACGGGTACGCCTCGGGCCTTCACTCGCTGCGGCCTTGCTGGACGGCCCGTTTGAGCATCCTGCGGAAATGCTATCCTCTTAGCCACTCATTAATTGGCCGCTTCGCCAACCGGCGCAACAATCTCCTAGTCCTCCGCCCAGCGGAGATGCACCGTCTTCGTTTTTCCTGCTTCTAATTTTACCGCCTTGAGCCCCTGGGTCCGGTTCGCGTGGATTGCCGTTACGTGATAGGTGCCGGAGGGAAGATCGACGAATAACCATGGTCCGTTCACCTGCTCCTGGGGAATGTTGATCGCAGGGCCGCCTTTTGCCGGCTGAATGGTGACCGCAACTCCGGCCAGAAAGGGCTTCCCTCCAGCGGTGAACACGAGCTTCAGCGAGAACGGAGGGTACTCGGCGCTGCGTTCCTCGATCCCCACTCCGGCACTAAAATAGCGAACCGCCTCTGCCCGGTAGAGCGGAAGCGAACCTTTGGACCGCTGACCGTTCACCTGAAATTCCAGCTCAAGAAACTCGCCGGACTCCTCGATTCGTGGAGCCGGGCCATCAGCGAAGCTCACGCCCGCACCAAGGCTACTCAACAGCACAAACGCTGGAATCAGAATCTGTCTCATGGGCCCCTCCTCCCGCTTCTAGCAATCAGACTACGCAATGTAAGTGCCAGATCCCTGCACCGGCCAGCCTTCCGACTTTTCACATACCGGATCACCTCTTCCCAGGCTGATCCGTTTCTGCTCCTTCAGAACTGACGCCAATCACCACAGTCATCCATGAGGTACTGCAGCGAAACGCCGCAGGCCATGGACCGGACAGGCCCTCTCTCTCCAGAAACTATGAGAATCTTAGAGCATCCCGCCTATACGCCATCATGTGTCGCGGGCACATCCAATGCAGAACCGATACTTGGAGCTGTTGGCATATCCTTGTCGTGATCGAGGAAGGGAGTCTGTCATGCGTATTCTCTGTGCCGTGGATGGGTCTGAATGTTCGCAGTGGGGAGTTCAATCACTCGAAGCGCTCGCCGGTCGTGAGCCGGAGGAGGTCACGCTGCTTCACGTGGTCGATCCGTCGGCCCTCCAGTCCGGCAAAGGGGCGAATGCCGCGGCAGAGAAACGGGCCCTGGCCGCGATGGAGAAGGCCGGTGGCATCCTGCTCCGCGAAGCGGAGCGAACGGCTCGCGTCGCCCTCGGACAGGCCGCAACCGGCCCTCGCACCACATTCCAGCGCACCTTAGCCCATGGCCCCCTTGCTCACACGATCGTGCGGCAGGCGCGTCGGGTGAAGGCCGATCTCATCCTCATCGGATCCCGCGGGTTGAGCGACATTCGAGGATTCTTACTGGGAAGCATCTCCCGGCAAGTCGCGTCGATCGCCCGCTGTTCCGTCTTCGTCGTGAAACAGCCGATCCCGCAGTTGAGACATGTGACCCTCGCGGTCGATGACTCGAAGCATTCCCGAGCCGCCGCGCGATTTCTTCGATCCAGCCTGCTTCCGGATTCCGCAACAACGACCATCCTCTCCTCGGCCGAGAGACCGGTGACCGACTTGGCGGTTCGATACCTCTCCAAATCCCAAGTCGCCGAACTGGAGAGACCGGTCCTCGAACGAGCCACGAAACTGGTCGCAGCATTGCGGGATGAGTTCCTGAAAGAAGGCTTCGCCGTCGAGACGGGCGTGCAGATGGACCACGTCATCGACACGATCGTCAAACAGGTGGAGGCCACGCATGCCGACCTCCTGGTGATCGGGTCGCGCGACCTGACCAAGAGCGAACGGCTCCATCTGGGCAGCGTCTCGGAGAGCCTCCTGAGACATGCCCCCTGCTCCGTATTGATCGTGCGAGGTACGAGTGGCTGACTCCGACAAGCCACCGCTCCACCACCTGACGGTTGGTGAAGTCTTCACGCACCTGGGATCCAGGGAAAGCGGCTTATCGCCAGAAGAAGTACAGCAGCGGCTCAGGCAATATGGCCCCAACGTTCTGGAGGAATCGAGCCATTATTCTTTGATTCGAGGGTTCCTCCGCCAATTCACCCACTTCCTGGCCATCCTGCTCTGGATCGCTGCCGGTCTGGCATTCATGGCAGAATTCATGAAACCGGGCGAAGGGATGCTCACCCTCGGCTGGGCGATCCTCGGTGTGATCGGCATCAACGCCGTCTTTGCCTTCTTTCAGGAATATAAAGCCGAGCGCGCAGTCCATGCCCTCCATCGCCTCCTCCCTGCCAAGGCCTGGGTGCTGCGAAGCAACCAGCCTCGCGAGGTGCCGCGCAGCGAGATCGTGCCGGGTGACGTGCTGGTTATCGAAGAGGGGGAACAGATCCCTGCCGATGCCCGGCTCATCGACGCGGCCGACATGCTGGTCGACCTCTCGTCTCTCACAGGCGAATCCCAACCGAAGAGGCGGACAGCAGAGCCGATCACCGATGGACATCTCCTGGACATTCCCAATCTCGTCTTTGCCGGCACCCCCG
>VFKF01000101.1 GCA_009885705.1 Nitrospira sp.
ATATGGACACGTTTGATCGCCTGCGCTTGGACCTCGGCGAGTGGCTCGATCTTGCTCCCTCGAATCTTCGTGCCTTTATCCCCCCGATCCACCGTGCCTGTGATGCGTACCAGCCGTTCCACGACGATAAGCTCTGAAGCGTTCTTGTAGAGATCCGGAAAGATGATGATTTCCACCACTCCCAGGAGGTCTTCCAGGGTGAGGTAGGCCATCTTGTCGCCCTTTTTGGTCAGCATGCTCTTGACGGTCGTAATGATGCCGCAGAGTTTGACCTCTCGCCCGTCCGACGATTCCGGCAAGCTGATGGTCGTGGCGGTCGAGAGCGCTTTCATGGTGGCTTCATAACGAGCCAGCGGATGTGACGAGATGTAGAAGCCGGTCAGTTCCCGTTCATGTTTTAGTCGCTCGTTTTGGTCCCATTCTGGAATGTTGGGCAGCGGCGGCGCGGCCAACTGTTCGGACGAATCCTGTCCACCCAGCTCATCGCCAAAAATATTCGTCTGTCCCAAATCCCGTTCGCGCTGCGCGGAGGCTCCGTCTTCGACGGCCTGATCCAGGACCGCGGCCAGTTGGGAGCGTTTTGCGCCGGTCGAATCGAAGGCACCGGTCTTGATTAGCCCTTCGAGCATGCGTTTGTTGACCTTGTGAAGATCGACTCGCCGGCAAAATTCGAAGAAAGATTTAAATGGGCCGCTATTGTTCCGGATCTCGATGATCGATTCGACGGCGCCTTCGCCGACATTCTTGATGGCCGCCAAGCCGAACCGGATGGCCTGCTCCACCACGGTAAAATTTTTATGGCTTTGGTTGACGTCCGGAGGCAAGACCTTGATGTTGAGGTCACGACATTCCGTGAAGTACCCCACGATCTTGTCGGCGTTCCCCATGTCGGTCGTCATCAGGGCGGCCATGAACTCGGTCGGGTAATGGGCTTTGAGATAGCCGGTCTGATAACAGACGACGGCATAGGCCGCCGCATGCGACTTGTTGAACCCGTAGCCGGCAAACTTCTGGATCAGTTCGTAGAGTTTCTCCGCCTTCTTATCGGGAATCTTGTTCGTCTTGGCGCCGGCGAGGAACTGCGCGCGCAACTTCTCCATCTCCTCCGGCTTCTTTTTACCCATCGCGCGCCGGAGAATGTCGGCTTGGCCGAGCGAGAAGCCTGCCACCTTGTTGGCGATCGCCATCACCTGCTCCTGATAGACGATGACCCCGTAGGTGTCCTTCAGGATCGGTTCGAGCTCAGGCGTTTCGTAGGCGATGGGGATCTTGCCCTGTTTTCGTTTGATGAAATCGGGGATCAGATCCATCGGGCCAGGGCGGTAGAGCGCGATAATAGCGATGATGTCCTCGAAACGGTCTGGTTTCAGACCGGTCAGGAGGTCGCGCATGCCCGAACTTTCTAACTGAAAGAGGCCGATGGTCTTGCCGGACGAGAGAAGGGCAAAGGTCTTGGGATCGTCGAAGGGCACCTGCTCCATGACCAACGGAGGCGCGTCGGGACGTCCCGCATTGATCAGATCCTCGGCACGTTTGATCATCGTGAGCGTTTTGAGACCCAGGAAGTCGAACTTCACGAGTCCGATCTTTTCCACGTCGCCCATCGAATATTGGGTGACGACTTCGTCGTTCGAGCCTTTATAGAGCGGCACATGGTCCGTGAGCGGTCCTTCGGAGATCACGACGCCGGCTGCGTGGGTCGAGGCATGGCGGGCCAGTCCTTCGAGGGAGCGGGCAATGCCCATCAGTTCGTTGACCCGTGGATCGGTGTTGACGAGCTCTTGCAGCTTCGGTTCCTGGTCGAGCGCCTGCTGGAGCGTGATGTTGAGCTGGTTCGGGACGAGCTTGGCCACGCGATCGACTTCGGCATAGGGGATTTCCAGCACGCGGCCCACGTCGCGGATCGCGGCTTTTGCTCCGAGCGTGCCGAACGTAATGATCTGGGCCACATGGTCCTTGCCGTACTTATCGACCACGTAGTTGATCACCTCGTTACGGCGATCCATGCAGAAGTCCATGTCGATGTCGGGGAGGGACACACGTTCCGGATTCAGGAATCGTTCGAACAGGAGCGTGTAGACGAGGGGATCGAGATCGGTGATACGAAGCGCATAGGCGACAAGACTTCCGGCGGCGGAGCCTCGGCCCGGCCCAACCGGAATGTGGCGCGAGCGTGCAAACTTGATGATGTCCCACACGATTAGGAAGTAA
>VFKF01000289.1 GCA_009885705.1 Nitrospira sp.
GAAACGACACTCTTCATCTAAATACGTCGCTCGTATCTCGTCGTTCGTCTCTCGCAAGAAAATCCGATTCCCCAGAAACGCTTCACGAAATACGCTTCACGCTTAACGGTTTTTTGTCACTCCGACCCGATCGCAATATTCTGTAAGTTTGCACTGGCTGCAGAACGGCGAGACCGGCTGGCAGAGATGCTGGCCGTAAGGGACGAGCAGATCGTTGAAGGTAATCCAATGTTGCTTGGGAAGCTTGTTGCGTAGCGCCACTTCAGTCTCCTCCGGCGTCTCTGTCTTCACATAGCCCCATCGATTGCTGATCCGATGGACATGGATATCCACACAGATGCCTGGTTTGCCGAACGCGACCGTCACCACCAGATTCGCCGTTTTCCTGCCGACTCCTGACAGCGTCACCAGCTCCTCGATGGAATCGGGAACGGCGCCTCCATAGACGTCCAATAGCCGACGGCAGATCGCATGAATGGATTTGGCTTTCGTCCGGTAGAAACAAACGGGATAGATGGCTTGCTCGATCTGCTGAAGCGGAATGGTCAGCATCGTGGCAGGCTGATGCGCAAGCGCATAGAGCCTGGCGCTGGCCTCACCGGTCGTTTTATCTTTGGTCCGGAGGCTGAGCAGACAGGAAATGAGAATACGGAAGGGATCCCGATTCGACTCGCGAGCCACGACGCCGAGGACAGGTTCTTCCCACTGCCGAATCTCGCGCTTCACGATGCGAAGCGCAGCAGTGACATGATCCTGGCGCATGGACAAGGAAAGTATATGGGGGCCTATTAGGAGTGCGTACGACCAACCGAACGGGCGAACCCGTAGAGGACGCTTACTCTGGCTTGCGCTTCGCCAACCATTTTTGACGCCGACGCTGTGCCTCGCGCTCCTTGGCTTTCTTCCTGACGCTCGGCTTCTCGTAAAACCGCCGACGCTTCAGTTCCCGGAAGAGGCCTTCCCCCGCGAGCTTCTTTTTGGCAACTTTGAGGGCTTTCTCGACGTTATTATTGAAGACTTTGATTTCCATTCTTCCCGTCTGTCTACTTTCCCAGGCGATGCCTGTACAGGTTTTTCTCTCGTGTCAGCACGACCCTGACCAAGGGGCGTACTGTAGCATAGCCCCTTGAGTTCCTCAAGACGGATTGTCATCTGTTCAATACGGCATTGAAGAGACTTCTTAAGTCGTTGATTGAGTTGTATTTTTATATTCTCTTCGACGGTGTGACGTCCCGCATCGGCTGCCGCAATCGCCAGCATGATCCCCACGGTCACGTCAGACCGAACCCGAGGTTTTACTCCTGCCGAGCAGGCATGGAGAAGAACTCCGGCCTCCGTCGCCTGCTCGGCGATTTCGAGCGGGATCTCCGTCGCCAGGTGGAGTGCGGAGGACAACAGGGCAGGACGGGTCTTGTCCGACTTCGTGACTGCCGAGGCCTGAAGAAATCGCCGATAGGCTTCGCCGTCTGCCTGCATCAA
>VFKF01000019.1 GCA_009885705.1 Nitrospira sp.
GAGGGGAGATCGACCTCACCGAGAAAGATGAGATCGGAGATTTCCGCCACAACATTATTCGTTTGATTGACAACACGGAGTATAAGTTCGATACCAGCCGCTACTTCGTATAGCAGGATGTTCAAAAAGTCCGCCAGCTTCGTTCCCTGCCTTCGCCGAAGCGCTTCGCGCAGGCAGGTCGCATCGTTCAGACCCTCAACGTACCCTATGGGTACGCCTCGCCCCTTCACTCGCTGCGGCCTTGCTGAACGAACTTTTTGAATATCCTGCCTCCGCCGATCTCTTGACAGCGCCTCCCCCCCCAGTTATTCTCGCAACCGTTCTACTCATCGCAGTTTTCACCAACAAGGAGCGCGCGTGATGCATACAACAGGAATTCTCTTGGGGCGGATCACCCTCCCCCTGGTCGCCGCAGGTATGTTGCTACTCGGATCTCTCCCTACGGCACAAGCCGCCGAGGCCTTCAAAATGGGTGTCGTCGATCCTCAGTCAGTTCTAGAGAAATCAAAAGCGGGCAGAAAGGCCTTGGACGGGCTCAAGGAATATGTCTCCACCAGACAAAAGTTATTGTCACGGGATGAAGAAGAGTTGCGCAACACCGAGAAGACACTCAAGGAACAACTCGCGAAGCTCAGCGACGCTGAGAAGAAAGAAAAAGAGACCCAATTCCGCGCAAAGATCCAGGACTATCAAAAACGTGCGCAGGAATTTAATCAGGAGTTACAGGGCAAGCAGAAAGAATTGGTCGATGACTATATGAAGAAAATTGCCTCGGCCACGCAGACCGTGGCAGAAAAAGGCGGATTTTCCATCGTCGTCGACAAGGGCAGCGAACAAACGGTCAAGATTGTGATCTACAATAAAGACACCATCGACCTCACCGACCAGGTCATCAAAGAGTTCGATCGCACCAACAGCAAGTAGTCTTGCGACCCGCTAAGCCTGAATCCGCGATCCAACGGTGATGGGACCTCAGCCTCCCTGAGGTCCCATCACCGCTCCATCGGATAACCCGCATCCCGCCAGGCTTTGATGCCCCCATCCATCGATACAACATTCGTGTAGCCCATCTGCTGAAGCGCATCCGCGGCTAAGACGGACCGGTAGCCGCCCCCGCAATACAGCACAATCGCCTCATGTTTATTAGGAATGAGCGATTCGACATCGCGTTCGATAATTCCTTTTCCCAGATGCCGGGCACCCTTCGCATGATCCTTCGAAAACTCGAGGTCCTCTCGCACATCGAGAAAGTGCAGCGACTCACCCCGATCGAGCCTGGCCTTCGCCTGTTCAATCGTACATTCCTTCACTCGCCCTCGTGCCGCATGCACGAGCTTGAGAAAGCCTGGATTATGTTGCATCCTCGCTCCCATCCCTGCCCTGTTAAAATAAGGCTGTCTGTTCGATCCCTGGCCTGCGAAAGGTCGTGGGAACCGTCTCGTCGCGCAATGCCGGAAAGCCCGTTTTACGTTTGGCCACAGTAAACAATTGTTCGATCATTGCCCAATAGGGACCTGCGCCACGGTGGCGTTCAAAGAAGGCTCCCTCACTCATGGCGCCACCGCGCACCTCCCGAATTCGATTCATAATCTTGGTAATCCGATCGGGAAATGCCTCTTCCATACGCTCTAAGAACACCGACTCTACAGGACCGGACAAACGTAACAACGTCGCCATCGCCTCCACCGCCCCGGCTTGTTTCGCTCGGGCCAACAGATCAGGCACATCCTCATCGTTGAGACCCGGAATGATCGGGGACAGCGAAATGCCAGTGGGAATGCCAGCGTTCGCCAAGGTTGCCATCGCCTCAAAGCGTTTCCGGCTCGATGGCGCATGAGGCTCGACCTTGCGCGCGACCTCATCGTCGGAAAATGGGATGCTGAAATACACACGAACCGACGCGATCTCATGCAACCGACGCATCAGATCCAGATCACGCAGCACCAGCACCCCTTTCGTAATGATTGCGACCGGATTCCGATACTCAGCACAGGCCTCTAGACAGGCGCGCGTCAGCTCCAGCGACGCCTCCAGAGGTTGATAACAATCGGTGTTCCCCGAGAACAGAATCAATTCGCCCTTCCAGGAAGGCTTCTCGAACGTCCGACGGAGCAACGCGGCGGCCTCACGTTTGACAATAATCTTGGACTCGAAGTCCGTCCCGGCGCCGAATCCCCAATACTCATGTGTCGGTCTGGCGTAGCAATAGGCGCACGCATGAAAACAGCCACGATAGGGATTGAGACTCCATCGGAACGGCAAATCAGGACTGTCGTTCCGGCTGAGAATGTCACGGGTCGCATCCTCAAACATCTGCAGCGCGACATGAGGCGCAGGCTCCAAGAGATCCCGGTGTTGTGAGTCAAATGGATTAGGGGGGTTCATCACCGTGCGCATCGGGGTATGGTCCTCGATTTGCCTACGCCTGTCAACGGGACGAACCATGCCAGCCCAGACAACCTTCACGCTCCGATTGATTGACTAAGCCCTACCCCGATGTTAGATTCCAGCGCTTTCAGGAACAGACAGCCATGTACGATCTACGCCATTTACGCGACAACCTAGACAGCACCAGGGAACAGCTCGGCCCCCGCGGAGCCGACGTCCCATGGGATAATCTGCGCACGCTGATCGAGCAACGCCGCGCCTTGACCACCCAAGTCGAGCAGCTTCGTTCCGAACTGAAAAAGGGATCGGAGGACGTCGCCAAGCTGAAGCGAGAAAAACAACCGGCAGATGCTGCCATGGCCGCCATGAAGGCGGTCGGCGAGCGGATCAAGACGATTGAGGACGAACTGCGTGGCGCCGAAGAGGCCCTGACCGATCTGAATCTCCGTATCCCGAATCTCCCCCATGCCTCGGTGCCGACAGGCAACAACGAGAGTAGCAACGTAGAGACCAGACGGTGGGGAAGCCCTCCCTCCCTGACCGCACCGGCCAAGAGCCATTGGGATCTCGGCGAAGCCCTCGGCATTCTGGACTTCGACCGGGCCGCAAAAATCGCCGGTGCACGGTTTGCGGTCCTCACGGGAGCCGGTGCACGACTCGAACGGGCCCTCATCAACTATATGTTAGACCTCCACACGACGCAGCATGGCTATCGAGAGGTCCTACCGCCGCTCCTCGTCAATCGAACGAGCATGACCGCGACCGGACAGCTGCCCAAGTTCGAAGAGGACCTGTTTCGCTTGCGCGACGAAGACTATTTCTTGATCCCAACGGCAGAAGTGCCGGTGACGAACCTCCACCGCGACGAGATACTGGCCGAGACCAGCCTGCCGATCCGGTATACGGCCTATACCCCCTGCTTTCGTCGCGAGGCAGGTTCCTATGGAAAAGATACCAGAGGGCTCATTCGCCTCCACCAATTCAACAAAGTCGAGTTGGTCGTGTTTGCAAAACCGGAGCACTCGTATGAGGAATTGGAACGGCTGACCGGCCATGCCGAAGCGATCTTGCAAGGACTGGGACTGCACTACCGGGTGATCACACTCTGCACCGGCGATATGGGATTCTCTGCGGCAAAGACCTACGACATCGAAGTCTGGCTGCCGTCGCAAAACCATTTTCGAGAAATCTCATCCTGCAGCAACTTCGAAGGGTTTCAAGCCAGGCGCGGCGGCATTCGATATAAAGGCCCCGCCGGGAAAAAAGATGCGAAGACAGAGTTCGTCCATACCCTCAACGGGTCCGGACTTGCCGTCGGACGTACACTGGTGGCTATCCTCGAGAACTACCAGCAGCCCGATGGAAGCATCACGATTCCGGACGTCCTGCGTCCCTACATGGGAGGGCTTGAGCGGATTCGCAAAGAATAAGATATGATCCAAACATCCTGAGCGCGCATCATGATGAACGCTCACGGGTACAGAGGTTGAGTTGGAGGGGTGACGGAGCGGCCGAACGTGCCAGTCTTGAAAACTGGAGACCTCGCAAGGGGTCCGCGAGTTCAAATCTCGCCCCCTCCGCCAACGCCGAAATAGATTCATGCCTTCTGGCAGTCGC
>VFKF01000208.1 GCA_009885705.1 Nitrospira sp.
CTCGGCTTCGATCCGGCCGAGGCTGCTGTGCTTCAGATGCGCGCCAATCTCATGACCGATCTTCGCCTTTACATCGAGAAGCAGAAGATTACTCAGGCAGCAGCGGCCAAACGTCTTGGCATCGCACAATCCCGTGTGTCCGACCTCGTGCGTGGCAAATGGGACAAGTTCAATCTCGAAATGCTCATCACCCTTGAAGTGCGTCTGGGGCGCACTATTCGGGTTGAATTCGCAGCGTAATAAGGCTCGTGTGGTAGGTGGAGCGTGTTTCTTGTTCTCCCTTTGATAGCGGTGTAAGATGCACGCCAGGTCTTGTCAGTACACCTCAGCACGGTCTTTTGAATGAAGCACACACGTTACACGATTCAACCGGAAGCCCGCGAAGCGTTGATTTGCCGTCTCACGGCTGAACTGGAGAAAGAGCCTGCGGTTGCATTCGCCTATCTCCATGGATCGCTGCTCGATTCTGAAACCGTGCACGATGTCGATGTCGGTCTGTATCTTCGTGAATCCGATGCCGAAAGAGGCGCGGCAATTACGTTAGACCTATCCGCCCGGCTTACGGCTGCGGCGGGATTGCCGGTGGATGTTCGTGCGTTGAATGAGGCGCCACTGCCGTTTCTCTATCACGTCCTGCGCGGGCGGCGGCTTATCTGTCGAGATGAAAATCTTCTGGCCACGATGCTGGAAGACGTCGCCCGCCGCTATCTCGATCTCGCTCCCTTGCTCCACCAAGGCACGAAGGACGCCTTCGCGGCATGAGCCTCAATCCGGATCTCATCCGGGCGCGCTGTGCGGAGATCGACGCGTCTTTGGCCCGTCTCGAAGAGTTTCACCGCCTCTCCCGTGAGCAGTTTCTTGCCAGCCAAGACGGCCTCGATGTGGCCTGCTATCGATTGCTGATCGCCATTGAAGCAGCATTGGCACTCTGCTTTCACGTGTCGGCGAAGAGGTTGCATCAGGTTCCGGAGGAATATGCCGGCTGCTTCAGTACGCTTGAGCGTGCCGGGCTCATTCCCGCAGAGCTGTCGAGCCGCTTGCAACAGATGGCGCGCTTCAGAAACCTGCTGGTTCATGTGTACTGGAAGATCGACTACGGCCAGGTGTACGACGTCATCACGACACGTCTTAACGATCTGCGCGCGTTTCGTGCCGCTATTGCAGGATTGATCTAACGCAAGATTCCCTACTTCTGCGAATACCACCGATAGCCTTGGTTCTCGGAGAAGCTGGCTTTCGGGGCTCCGCCAGGCTTTTCGAGTAACAAGACTTTGAAGTCGAGGAGGCCGAACCAGGCGGGATCTACCACGTCGTGGTAGTGGCAGCCGTGGAGTTTCGGGAGCATGTCGCCCAGGGCCTGTTGTAGTTCCTTCTCCGTGTAAGCACGCACGGGAAAGGGCTTGCTCATGGCTTGGCAGAATCGCTGAATGGTATAGGCCGCGCCGGTGCAGAGCACTTTGGTGTCCGGCTTCATAGCGAGGAACTGCGGCAGCGAGAGATACCGTTCTTGGAATCCCAGCCAGCGCACGGCTTGCCGCAAGTGGCTGTACTGGACTTCGTATTCCGTATGGCCAGGCAGCTTGACCGGCGCAGGCCAGCCTTCTTCGATCCCGAATTCGGTGAGAAAGGCTCTGCCGCCTGGCTTCAAGACCCGCCAGAGTTCCGCCACAAAGCGAAAGGGCCCCAGGTTGAAGATCACGTCTTCCGGCAGATCGGTACCCAGCGGCAGCCTCGTACGCCTGATCCAATCCAACGCTTCTTGATGCTGCGGCGTCTCGCCCGTTCCCTCTTGGAGTTCTTTCCTGGTCAACTTCACTGGTGTCATGTCGGCCATGTTTTCGTTGTCAATGACGAGGTCAACGGAGTTGTCCTTGAAGGGCAGCATTTCGCCGTTGGCGCGGGTGCCGATGCCGCCCCAGCCTCCGGCCTTGGCGCGGTTGACTTGCAGCTTGAGGAAGGGCTGGGTGATGTCGAGGGAGATATACCGGATGGTCTGCTTCTCAAACGGCAGCAGTTCCTTGCCCAACTCACGGGCGAGGTACCCGAGTCCTCCGCCCACTTCCACGATGACGCGGGGCTTGGGATTGAACCATCCCAGCTTCCGCAACTGTTTCATGAGGAGCCGGCCATAGGTCAAGCCGTTGAGTGTCTCGTTTGGTTCCCGGAAGAGGTGCGACACGGTGGTTTCGATCAGGTCGAAGTGTTCGTCGTCTTCGCCGCTGTCGGTCAGTTCGTGGTGGTGAAAATCTTCAAGGTGCTCTTCTCCCTCGAACCCTTCCTGGCCCGACCAACCTTCCCGGATTTCTTGGAGGAGCAGGTCCCACTTGGCTTTGTGGCGGTGGCCGCCAGGGGGCTCTGTGCCGAAGTAGCAGAGCGAGTAAGTGGGGAGAGACCAATGTTCCAAATGCCATTGTCCCGGCTGTCCGTCCGGCCCGCAGATCTTCGTCCCGTACTTTTCCACCAGCGCGCCAACGGACGTGTGGCCATTCATCGCCTGGAGCATCTCCAGGCCGGTGCGATTTAGACGCACGATTGGCAGGTTGTCATCGAGGGGCGCGAACCACCATTCGTCTTCGCGGTGTTGATAGGCGATGAGATCGGGGATGTGCCAGGCCAGGAGACTGAGCGTCTCTCCGGTGAGGCTGAGCGGTTGATGGGCGGCGACAGCTGGTTTCATGATCGATGTTGCGACCTGTTTGAGCGCCGCAGCCTACACGACGGGCTGGGATTCTCGCAAGGCCTTACAAATTGTGAAGCGTATCTCGTGAAGCGTCGTTCGCGAACGACGAAATACGAGATACGAGCGAAGGGTTCTAGAGCTGGGAGGGGAGCTGGGGGCCGTCGGTGACGGTGATGACTCCGCGCATGATGGGATGAATGCGACAGAGGTAGGGGTAACGGCCAGGAGCGAGTCCGGGGAGTGCAAAGGTGCCGTTCGGAAGCATGAGGCCGGAGTCGAAGGCGCAGTGATCGCCGTCCTCCAGGCATCCAGTATGGGTGACGGTATGTTCCGTTGCGGTGGGATTTTCCCACTGGATGGGAGAGCCCGTCGAGACGGTGACGGACTTCGGCACAAAGTAGGGGGAGCCACTCTCGATAATGATAGCGGTGTAAGGGGGCGTCGCGGCTGTCGGCCAGGCCGAGAACAGTCCCAGGGTGAGAAGC
>VFKF01000027.1 GCA_009885705.1 Nitrospira sp.
CCTGGAGCGCATTCTCGTGCCGGTCGATTTTTCAGAATGTTCCCTCGATGCCGTGGAATATGCGGCGGTGGTGGCGCAGCAGGCCAAGGCCTCCCTCATGTTGCTGCATGTCTTGGAGCCGGTGTCCTATGGCTTGGATTTTACCCTCGGCCATAGCAGGACACGCGAGCACGTGCGCGAGACCTGGACGAAGCGACTGGAGGAGTTGGCCTCTTCGCTCAAGATGACGGGGATAGCGGTCGCGTCTCAACTGCGGGGCGGCGTTCCTGCCGATTCAATTTTAGATTCAGCCCAGACTCTGCCCTGCGACCTGATCGTGATGGGTACGCATGGACGCCGCGGCATCTCTCATGCCTATTCCGGCAGCGTGGCAGAGGCCGTCCTGCGAAAAGCGCCTTGCCCTGTCCTGACGGTGCGGAGGCTCAAGCTCGGATCAGGCCATAGCCGGATGATTCCGGCAGCCATGTTTCCCGTCACGCATAAGTAACCAAGGAGTCATGATGATGGGCACGAGTAAACCAACTGGAAAAGTGAAACCGTCGAAGCGTTCGGCTGTGGCGGTATCGCCACAATCTATGGAGCTGCCGGATAGCCTGTGGGATCGGATTTCAAGAAAAGCTTTCGAACTGTGGCAGGAGCGTGGTTGTCGAGACGGACACGATCTCGAAGATTGGTTTGATGCCAAGACCATCGTGATGGAAGAAATTCATGAAGCTCGCGAGTGAAACGACCGCCGGCTGCTGGGTGCCTGTTGTTCCCTCGCTCGAGGCGCTACTCGTGCGATTAGAGTCCCTTTCGTTGGAGCCGGGGTTCGCCGCTCAGTCACAGATCGCATTGCGTCTCGCCCTCCAACCCTATTTTGAGGGTGGGGTCGGGGCCCTGATGTCCCCGCTACAACAGGAAACAACGTTAGCCAACCTCGTCCTCTATGCCGACTTTTATCCGCAGGACGGACAACTGACGTTGATCGAACAGTTGCGCGACGTCATTACGGAGCATATTCCACAAGAAGAGCGGGAGTGGTTGGATCCACTAAAACATTCGGCTCTCGATCTGGTCGAATTCCTATCGGTCGACGAGCGAGACCAGCGCCTGGTGTTCCGTTCGATAGGAAATACGAGGGTCTATCGCGTGCCGGACGGAGCCTTCCGCGAGGGGTTACAGCCGGGAGAGATCCTTCTTACGCGGCTGATTCGTGAGCCGGGGGATGTGGAATGGGAGCGGGCGGTGATTGCGGGCGCCGCGATCCGGTTATCCAAGGAGGATGGACAGGGCCTGCTGAACGCCGCACGGGATTATCAGCGGCAGATGGAAATTTCCGCCGGATCGTTCGAGCTCGGCGATTGGCCGGAATTCGCCAAGCGTTACGGACATGTGTTGCTGTGGACCTTCGCCCGTATGAGGGTTGCCGCGCTTGTCGATGCCGTGCGAAGTATTCACTATGTATCAGAAGGGGGTCAGCCCTATCTGTATGCCTTGGCGCTGTACGATCATCATGAGTACGGATATATGGGTGAGCTGCTCGCAGGGCTTGAAGGGTTCGAGCAGGAAGCGGTGGCCTCTTCCGGCAACGGAGCATCAGGGGCGAAGGTCCCGCAGCATTTTGTGCAACGAGGGGCCTATGTGCACTTCCAATCCGTGGTGGTCGCACGATTGATCCTGACGGCGACCCAATTGTGGGTGGAGTGCGATTCTCGAGAGCGTCTCGACACCATCAAGCACACGTTGGCGGCAACGTTTGGATTCTCGCTTCATTTCCGCGGCGAGACCTATACTCCACCG
>VFKF01000377.1 GCA_009885705.1 Nitrospira sp.
CTCCCGTCGCAGCGATCCACGATTGGTACTGCCAGGCTGCAAATCGATGCTGTCGGTTGGCATGAATTACTACACGGACAATCGTGCGAACGAGCAGCCCGGCATGGGACGGATTGCCCGGTACGCATGGGGACAGGATTACCACGAGGTGATGAGCCAGCGGCTCGCACAACTCGAAGCGAAGATCGCAGCCCTGGCGCCAGGCGTGACCACCCGCACCTACGTCGATACAGGCCCGATCATGGAAAAAGCCTGGGCTCAGCAGGCAGGCCTCGGCTGGATCGGGAAACATTCCAACCTCGTCTCCGCCGAGTCTGGCTCCTGGCTTCTGCTGGGGGAAATTCTGACAACCCTGGATCTGGAGCCGGATGAACCGGCCACAGATCTCTGCGGAAGTTGTACGCTCTGTATCCAGGCCTGTCCGACCGGCGCCATCGTCGAGCCCTATGTCGTGGATGCCAGACTTTGCATCTCCTACCTGACCATCGAACTGCGCGGAGACCGAGAGGTCATTTCCGACGAACTCGCCGCGCAGATGGGCAATCGCATCTTCGGCTGCGACGATTGCCTGGATGTCTGCCCGTTTAATCTCCGATCGGACGCGACGAGCGAACCGGCCTTTGCCCCCACTCCTGTCACACTCGCTCCAAGCCTCCAGACTCTGGCGCAGATCAGCGAGGAGAGCTTTGCTGCCACCTTCAAGGGGAGTCCTATCAAGCGAGCCAAACGAAGCGGCCTTCTCCGCAACGTAGCGATCGCACAGGAAAATCAAACCCGACAGACGGGAAGCCGGACTTCATAGCAGCCCCCTTTCTTCTCGGGTGGAAGAGGAGTAGGCTGTTTCTAGTAGTTGATGGTTCACGGGAGGCATGACCCCTATGCATCCTCCAGTCCTTCTACTCATCGCCGCAGATTCCCACACCAAACCGTTGCTCGAACAGGCCCTCGACAGCAACCGCGCCACCATTCTCACTGCTGCAACGACCGAAGAAGGTCTACGCCTCCTGAAAGACCAGTCAGATCTCGCACTCGTCCTCTGTGATGAGAGCCAGGGACGGATTGCAAGCCA
>VFKF01000540.1 GCA_009885705.1 Nitrospira sp.
CCGCTCATCGGCGAGCGGAAAATCTGCCTGATCAATGACGCCGACCGCATGACCATCGGCGCAGCCAACGCGCTCCTCAAAACGCTGGAAGAGCCACCGGCCCATAGTCTCTTCCTCGTCATCTCGAGTCGCCCCGCGGCGCTCCCGGCGACCATCAGGTCGCGCTGTCAGGCCCTTCGCTTTACGACCCCGGCCCGCACACAGGTGGAAGCCGCACTCATCCTGACAGGCAACATCCCTCCCACGGATGCGCGATTCCTCGCCATCATCAGTGAAGGCCGCATCGGGGAAGCCCTGACCGCCGAGGTGAAAGACACGCGCGCGCGGCAACAGGAGCTGGTGAACTTGGTCCGTCCCGACTCCTTGCAATCGATCGGGTCCATCCTGACCTCGGCGGAAGCGATTGCGAAAGCCGACCGCGCCCAGGACATCCTCGCCTGGCTGGCCCGCTGGATCCGCGACCTCGTCTTGATTCAAGTCGGAGGAGACCGCGACCAGTTGCTCTACCTTGACGATCTCGCGACACTCGAAGCCTACGCGCAACAGGCCAACACCGATTTACTGTTGGACCTGCTCCGTGAAATTGAGATGACCGAGCAACGCGCGACCAGACACCTCAATCTCCACATGGCGCTGGAAATGATATTGCTCCGCCTACGCGACGCGGTCACCCTGTCGTCCGTCCCTCTATCAATCTAGCTTTCGCCGTTTATTACCTGATATCTTTTGTCACGCCACATGAGTACCCCCGATCACTTCTACATCACGACGCCAATCTATTACGTCAACGACGTGCCGCATATCGGGCATGCCTATACCACCGTGGCGGCCGACGTCCTCGCTCGATATTGGCGGCTGCGAGGACGAGACGTCTTCTTTCTCACTGGGCTCGATGAGCATGGACAAAAAGTTCAGCAGGCCGCAGCTAAAGCCGGCATCGACCCTCAGGCCCATTGCGACAAGCTGGCACCCCAGTTTCAGGAGCTGTGGAAACGGCTGAACATCTCGAACGATGCCTTCATCCGAACGACCGATGCCCCGCACAAGTCAGTCGTGCAACGATACCTTCAAGACCTCTTTGGTAAGCAGCTGATTTATAAGGCTGACTATACAGGCTGGTACTGCACGTTTGACGAGCGGTTCTGGACCGAAAAAGATGTCGAGAGCGGGCTTTGTCCTGACTGCAAACGGCCCGTCGAACGCATCAGCGAGCACAACTATTTCTTCAAGATGGGGCAATATCAAGAACAACTGATCGAGCACATCAAGTCACATCCCGACTTCATCCGTCCCGAGTCCCGCCGCAATGAAGTCCTGGGGTTCCTCACGACACAGAAGCTCGGGGACCTCTCGATCTCTCGACCCAAGTCACGGCTCTCCTGGGGCATTGAATTGCCCTTCGACAAGGACTACGTCACCTATGTCTGGTTCGACGCATTGGTCAATTACATCTCAGGATTGAACTACCTTCCCCCGGCTCCGTCTCAAGATCGATATTGGCCGGCATCAGTACATTTAGTCGGGAAGGACATCCTCACCACCCACGCCGTCTATTGGTCGACGATGCTCATGGCACTGAACCTCCCCCTGCCTGAAACGATCTTTGCGCATGGCTGGTGGACTGTGGATGGCGAAAAGATGTCGAAGAGCCGGGGCAATGTCGTCGACCCCAACAAGATGATCGATGAGTTCGGCGCTGACGCGTTCCGGTACTTCTTATTTAAAGAGGTACCATTCGGACAGGATGGCGACTTTTCGCAATCGGCGATGGTGACCAACATCAACAGCGACCTGGCCAATGGAATCGGCAATCTGTTGAGCCGGAC
>VFKF01000301.1 GCA_009885705.1 Nitrospira sp.
CGCCGAGTTCTCCAACGCCCAGCCGCCCGCGACCAGGAGCGCCGCCTTCACCCAGTCGGGGCACCGGAAGCTACGATGGGTAATCAACCGGTGGTACCCCACGGTGATACCCAGCCCGCTGATGAGATAAAGGATGCCGCCCACGGCCCAGTCTAGCCGCGTATAGCCATGGACATAGCCGAAGAACGGCACCCCGATGAGGGCCATTAGCGTGACCAGCGAGAACAGCGCTATCGTCGGGATATCCAACGCTCTTCGACCGTTCTCTGCGGCAGCATTCATATGTTGTCTCATTGTTTTGCCCAGGCACATGGCAAGAGGCGCAGGGCAAAGGGCTCCGGTTGGGATAAAAGGGATAGGGGGTAACGGGGTAGCGGATACCCCGCTATCCCGTTACCCCTCTACCCCGCCGATTGCCCATCACCCAGCACCCATCACCTAGGGTTAGTACAGGATTCCCAGATATGCGCCCGCCGTGCCGTAGCTGTTCACGGTGTTGGTTTGATTGGACGCCAAGTGATAGCGTGCATCCACCCCGAGATTGAGCGGCCCCCAGAAGTTGTACTCGAAACCCGCCCCGAATTGCACACCAATGTCCAGATACTGCGACTGATTCGACGGCGGGCTGATCACGTGGAAATCCAGTCCGACCGGGATGACCCAGGGCCGGAACTTGCTCCCCTCCATGAATTTGAGCTTCGGAGCGATATCCACCGTCAGCATGGTCATTTGAACTTTATTGGTCCCTGCTGCCACGCCAGCCACAGTCGGTACAGCTTGCGCAACGGTGTTGGAATTCCATCTCTTGAACTCCACCCCGACTTCTCCCAGCAACGACATGCCTTTGAGCCCCAGAAAGTCCTTGTGCATCAGGAGATCCAGGCCTCCTCCGACATAGTAGCCAGCCGTACTGTCGTTGCTTCGACCACCATTACGATACACATCTGTGAACACCTCGCCCGACCGATTACTATTCATCCCGGCAGCTCCCCCCCGGAAGAACACCTGGTTGCTGAGGCCGGTACCATCTTCAGCCGAAGCCGGCGATGCACCACAGACAGCGAGCCCCAGCATGATCGCAACTACGGCAGACCTGACTCCAATGTTCCTGTTTCCCTTCCGAACCTGCATGATGTCTCCCTCCCTGGGCGATCACCGGAGGACGATCCTTGTCCTCCGGTAGTTGCGCTGACTTGCACTCGCCGGCCCGAGACATCAGCCTGGTGATTAAACGGATCATCTCGACAACTCTTCGTCACGGTTATAGCTGTCAGCCGACAGCCATCAGCAGTCAGCTTTCAAGAGTTCTTATGCTGACGGCTGATCGCTGAAAGCTGTTGGCTTTCACTGACCGACTTGGCGCAGCGGAATCCCATCCAGTTGATCTTCGTATTGGGATCGGTCCCGTTCCGCATGGCGACACGCATCGTCGTGGTGCTGTCCATCCATCCACCGCCACGGAAGGCTTTTTGCGTACCAGCCTCAGGGCCTTTGGGGTTCCGATCCGGCGCCGTGGCGTAATAGTCCTGGTCGTACCAATCGGAGACCCATTCGGACACATTCCCGATCGTCTGATAGAGGCCGAAGGGACTCACGGCATTCTCATATTTATCGACTGAAATAATCGGGGGGTACAGCAACAACCGCTCTGGACGATCCCGCACCGGACCTGAGAGGCCGGTTCTCCCAAAATTCGCCCGGCTCGGTCCCGCATATTCCTTGCCCCAAGGGAAAAGACGCCCGTCCACTCCCCGCGCTGCTTTCTCCCATTCCGCTTCGGTCGGCAGCCGCTTCCCGTCCCACTTGCAGAAGGCATCGGCGTCATACCAGGACACATGCATGATCGGATGGTGCGCCATCGCCTCCTGGAAATTTCCACCCTCATACCGCCAATCCACTTGTGGCGGGCGGTTCGTCGCGAGCACGAACTTGAGATACTCCAAAGCCGTCACTTCATACTTGCCGATCTCGAAGGCATCCAGATAGACATGCCGTTGAGGAATCTCACCGCGATAGGCGAGCCGATCCGTTTTTTTATCGCTGCCCATGACGAACTCACCGGCCGGCACGAGGACCATGTCATCCTTGGCTTTCCATGTGGCCACCCGTTCTGCGGCAAGCTGTTTGCCCGCCTCGGTCCACTCCATCGTCACGTCCTGCGTATCGAGCCCCCAGGCGACGTTCGCAATCACCAGGGCCACGGCCGCGGCAATGATCGCGTTCACCACCCGATTGACCGTCACCAATTTTTCCACTTGCACCTCACTCATAACCGGCCTCCTTGTATTTAGAGCTGTCAGCTCTCAGCATTCAGCCGTCAACAGCTTAGGGAGTCTTTGTCAGCTGATAGCTGATCGCCGATGGCTGATCGCTGATTCCCGATTTCGCACATCGCAATCCCGTCAAATAACTTCTGCGGTCCGGCGTACCGCCATTCCTCCCGGCCGATCGCGCGACCTCCGGATCTTCGTTCCAGGAGCCGCCGCGGAACACTTTGAGTTCGCCGGTCGCCGGCCCCGTCGGATTGTCCGGCAGGCTGCTCCGGTAGTACTCGGGGTCGAACCAATCCGACACCCACTCACTGACGTTACCGGCCATTTGATGGACACCGTAGGGGCTGACACCCTTGTCATACCGGTTCACATTGGCCAGCGGCGGATACTTGAATCCGCGTTTCGATCCCGAATGCGCGATATTACTTTTCATCCACCCGGCCGGTTCGTTCCCCCACGGGAACATGCGACCGTCCTCACCGCGCGCGGCCTTTTCCCATTCGGCTTCGGTCGGCAGGCGTTTCCCCACCCACCGGCAATAGGCCATGGCCTCGCCCCAACTCACCCCGATCACCGGATGCGAAGCCATCTTTTCGAGAAAGGGATCCTGCATCCAAAACTCCGGCCAGGCCGCCCCTGTCGCCAACACGAATCGAAGATAATGCACGTTGGTGACTTCATACCGGTCGATCTCGAAGGCATCGAGGGTGACGGGCCGCTGCGGCTGCTCCTGAGGTCCTGCCGCGCGATCCACCTTGGGATCGCTGCCCATCAAGAACGGTCCTCCCGGCACAGGCACCATCCCCTCGGGAACCTCCAGCAACGCCAACCGTTCCAGCTCCCAGGGTTGCGACCAGGGATCATGCTTGGGAGACAAATGATCGGCGGAGGCAACCCCCAGGCAAGAGGCGAGAGACACAAGGCAAGCGGCGAGAAAAAACACAAGGCCCTGGCCCCACGTCTCACAGATGTCGCCCCATCGCTTCATGCCTCTCGCCTCATCCCTCATCAGCAAACCGACCTCTCTCACCGTTTACGTGGGATATGAAACCGTTCCCATTCCAGCGAGACAGGACCGGAGCTTTTCAATTGCTTCACGCGCCCTCGTGACGTCAACCCCCAACCATGCAGAGGCCACATCAAGTGAGTTGAAGAGGATGACCCGCATGCCAAGGTCTGTTGACTGCTTCTCGTATACTCGCGCGCGATCGTAGGTCGATTCATTCACCAGGAGCGCCGCTTTCCCCACTCGCAACTTTTCTGTCGATCGCCGATAGAGATCGGTGACTTCATGAACCGCTTCCGTGGTTGTCTCGAACGATGCGCCTGTGGCATCGACGAGAACGGATGCGCCGCGCGCGATGGAGGCATCGCTCAAATGTTGGCGCTCATGGGTGAGGACTTCCTCGTGGGAGATCGCCCCCATCCACAACTCCAGTACCAGCGACCCCTCATTCAGCACGACATACGTGACCGGCATCCAGGTCCTTCCCCATCGATCCTGCGGACGACAGCTCTTCAACCATGCCGCTCAGTGCGCCGATGCACTCGTTCTAAGAAAACGGGGGAGCCACACCTTACGCGCAGCTCCCCCGTCTTGACCGAGACTATTCCGCGTCGACTACTTCATCGCCGTCGGAATAGCACGAGGCTCTGGCTGCACATCCGCATGCTTGGCGCCAGCTCCCTGCGCGCCCAGCGGTTGGATCCGCGAGTCACCGGCTGGCAACACACGGAGGTAGCCCCATTGTCCGGACTGCGTGTAGGGCAGCCGCGCATTGGACCACACGAAATCTCCCACCTGACGATACGGGCCGCCCGCACCGCCGCGGAGGAACACATCGAGGATCTCGGACCCGGCATACTCCACCACGCTGATCATGTCGGCACCGGGCATGTAGGGCTCGATCGGCCATTCATGGCCTTCGACCGCGAACATCCCGTTCTGTTCGCTGTTCGCGCCGATCACGTGGATACGAATCGCGTCACCGGCATGCGCCTCGATCAGAGGCGTGATCGGATCTTCGGGCTTGTCCACCACGCAGGGCTGGAAAATCTTGCCCAGCGAGCAGCCTTGCTCCTCACGGAACTTATAGGGTTCCGCGCGATAGTTGACCGACGTCAACCCGGCGACGTTTTGCACATAGGGCATGAACGCGGTGCCGATGATGTTGTCCTCATCTTGGAAGAAGAGGGCCACGTCACGGTAGTTCCGCTTGCCGACGTTCTCTGGCAGGCTGGCGTCCACAATGACGTCAGCTCTCCATGAATTCTTCTGCGAGATATCGGCCCCAGTGACAGGGTCACGATACTGGGAGCCCTTCGGCCCAATGACCACCGCTCCGTACAATCCGTTGCGCGGATTGACGACGATGTTGCCACCGTCCCACACCAGCGACGTCGTTTCCTTGTTGGAAGGATGCGCGTAGTAGGTGTAGGTGCGGCTCTCGCCCGGGGCAATCGTCTGATCGCCAGGATTGTTCCCGACGTTCAGGCCCTGGCTGTCCTTCGGATCGAAGGCCAGGCCCGGCGCAAAGAATGACGCCCGGCTCGCCTTCATCTTGTTCTTCAGATGGACCTTGATGCAGTCGCCAAGATTGGCACGCAACGTGAGCGGATTCGGCATCACATTGCCCGCCACCGTGGTCGCTTCTTCTTCCAGCGCGAAGATCTTGCCTTCCGGCACGGTCATTTCGATCTTGCGCTCGAAGTCGACTTCGATCACATCCGGCGCCTTCGGGTGGAGCCTCAACGGACGGTCCAAGGACACGACGTTGAAGTTCTTCACCGGGGCATCGGACGGACAGACGGAACTCGGCGTGGCCGGAATCCCGAGAGGATTGGTTCCTCTGGGCAATGGCTTCAGGTCCGCCACTTCCTTATCGAGCACGCGCACGATACCCCATCCACCTTCGGCGAAGTGTGACGTTCTGCCGTTGAAGTGGATGTAGTCGCCCGGCATGCCCTGGAATCCGCCCGCTTTGCTCACGAGGTCATACCGCTCGGCGATCCCGACGTGAATCGAGTTCTTCCGATTGGCATCCGCCGCATACCGTTCCGTGAGGAAGGTATGGCCTGAAATGGTCCAGACGTGGGATTCGTTCATGAGCTGGTGCAACAGACGGAACACCATGGTGTCCCCTGTGTACGCCCGCAAGAGCGGCGTGCCAGGATCGCCATGGATCGCGCTGTTGAACAGCTTGGACGTATCCGGATTGTTGGACAGACGTTGTGCAAACGGAGCCGCGCGGAAGTTGAACCCGCTACCGGTCGTATGCGTACCGCCGTTGATGTACTTGTTCGGAGAA
>VFKF01000028.1 GCA_009885705.1 Nitrospira sp.
CCAGCCTCGCCACCGAGTGGTTGAAAGGCAAGACGATTGAGGAAGCGCAGAAAATCAAGAACACCGACATCGTGCAGGAGCTGAACTTGCCGCCCGTGAAGATCCATTGTTCCGTCCTGGCTGAGGACGCCATCAAGGCCGCCCTCGCGGACTACCAAAAGAAAGCCGACGGCACCACGACTGCCGCGAAGTAACCTCACAAAGGGAGCGCGCCATGGATACCACGAATGCAGAGACCCAGGCTCCGGTGATTACGCTCAGCGAGGCGGCGCTGAAAGAAGTCAAACGCCTCATCAACGTGCAAGGCCTCACGGAAGGCGGGCTCCGCCTCGGCGTAAAGGGCGGCGGCTGCTCAGGCCTGAGCTACACGATCAACTTCGACGAAAAGATCGGTCCGCACGACCAAGTCCATGACATTGATGGCGTAAATGTGATTGTTGACGCCAAGAGCGCCATTTATCTCCAGGGCACGCAGCTGGACTTCCAGAAAGACTTGTTGGGCGGAAATTTCAAATTCGTCAATCCGAATGCCGACAAAACTTGCGGCTGTGGAGAGTCCTTCTCCGCATAACGTCTGCGATAGTCGGCGGGAAGCATCTTACACAGGCATGGCAGGCCGCCATGCCTGTCTTGTCAGAAGAGGTCGCGGATGGACCATCAACATACCCACAGCTCAAACCCTCGTGAACTCCAGATGGCCAGGAGCATGTGTTGGCACTGTCAGTCCGAGGTGTCCGGTGAATACTTCTGCGATCGCTGCGTCAAAGTCCAGCCAGTGTCGAAAGAGACCGATTACTTCACATGCTTCGGATTCCCGAGGCGGCTGACCATCGACCCGGGCAAACTGGAAGCGAAGTTCTACGAACTGAGCCGCGCATTCCACCCTGATTTCTATCAAAACAAGAGTGAAACCGAGCAAAGCATCAGCCTGAGCAATGCAGCCACGCTCAATTCGGCCTATCGCACGCTCCGCGATCCGATTCAACGGGCCGAGTACCTGCTCGACCTGGAAGCCGGCGCTGTAAAAGAAATCAGGAATTCGCCGCCAGCCGATCTCTTCGAGGAGATCCTCGAGCTGCAGGACACGCTCGACGAGTATCGGGCCTCCGATCGCACATCGGATGCGGGCCAGCAGCTCCGCACACAACTCCAAGCAGAACAAGTCACTCTGGAGCAGCGCAAACGGGATATGGAGATCCGGCTTCAACAGCTCTTCACCGACTGGGATAGGCTCCAAGATCAGGGTGAAGCGACCAGCCAAGCCCGGGCAGAACGAGACCGTCTGCTGAAGCAGATGCGGGAAATTCTCTCCAACCGAACCTACGTCAAGAGTATCGTCAACGACCTCGTCGCAACCATCGGATAACCATCATGGCACGCATCGTCGGCATCGATCTCGGCACTACAAACTCGCTCGTCGCCTACATGGAGAACGGACGCCCGCGCGTCATCCCCGGTCGAAATGAACGGGCAATCGTGCCCTCCGTGGTGGCCATGACCGACAACGGACTCATCGTGGGCGACGCCGCGAAGGAACACTTGACGCGCAATCCGGAGCGAACGGTCTACTCCGTGAAACGGTTCATGGGAAAAGGACTCGCGGACGTGCAGGGCGAGCTCGCCTACTTCCCCTACTCGCTCACCGAGCAAGGCGGCGTCATCCGCATTAAGCTCGGCGAAAAAACCTATTCGCCCCCGCAAATCTCGGCGATGATTTTGAAAGAACTGAAACAGCGGGCCGAGGCGCACCTCGGTGAAAGCATCACCAAAGCCGTGATCACGGTCCCCGCCTACTTCAACGATAGCCAGAGGCAGGCCACGAAAGACGCCGGCATGATCGCCGGGCTGGAAGTCCTGCGAATCATCAACGAACCGACCGCCGCCTCGCTCGCCTACGGACTCCAAGAAAAGACGCAAGGCACGATCGCAGTCTACGATTTCGGCGGAGGCACCTTCGATATCTCCATCCTCAAGCTCAAGAATGGCATCTTCGAAGTGTTGGCCACCAACGGCGATACCCACTTGGGCGGAGACGACATCGACCGTCAGATTGCCGACCTCTTCCTTGCAGACATTCGCAGCCGGCATGGGATCGATCTCAGTACCTACCCGGACCATATGCAAACAATCCGGCTCGAAGCAGAACGAGCCAAGATCGGTCTGTCCGACGAACTCAAGATACAGGTGTCGGTCGAGCTTCCAGACAACAAGGGACGCTTCACGCGAGAGCTGACGAGGGACCAGCTCGAGTCTCTCGCCAGGGGAATTATCGAACGGACCCTGACGCCCTGCCGGATGGCCTTGAAAGACGCAGGCCTCCCCCCCGACGCCATCGACGAAATCGTGCTAGTCGGCGGCTCCACCCGTATGCCGATCGTAAGACAACGGGTTCAGGAACTGTTCGGAAAGACCCCGCATTGCGAGATCAATCCCGACGAAGTCGTGGCGCTCGGCGCAGCCGTGCAAGCGGACATTCTCAGCGGCGGAACGACCGATATGCTGTTGCTCGACGTCACACCACTCTCCCTGGGCATCGAAACCATGGGCGGAGTCATGAGCAGCCTGATTCGAAGAAATACGACGATCCCGGCCAGTGCCAAGGAGATGTTCACCACTTATGTCGACGGGCAGACCGGCGTAGACATTCACATCCTCCAGGGCGAACGCGAGCTAGCGAAAGACAATCGCAGCCTAGCAAAATTCCGGCTGAAGGTTCCTCCACTCCCGGCGGGGGTCCCTCGCATCGAAGTGACGTTCCTCATCGACGCCAATGGAATCTTGAGCGTGAAGGCCAGCGATATGCGAACCGGACTGAGCCAGTCCATCGAGGTAAAGCCGTCGTACGGTTTATCCGATCATGAAGTGGAGCAGATGATCGAGGACTCGTTCAAGTTCGCAAAAGATGACGTCAATGCCAGGAAACTGATTGAGACGCGGCTCGACGCCGGCGCCTTGATCACGACGACGGAGAAGTCCCTGGGGGATGGCCTGCACCTTATCGCCGAAGAAGATGTTGCAGCCATTCGAGCAGCGCTGTCTGCCCTGGCAACCTCGCAGGAGGGCAACGACCCTCGAGCCATCCGCGCGCGCATCGCCGACCTCGAACAATCCGCGCAACGACTGACCGTCGCGATGTTGAACGACTCGCTCAAGCGAGGACTCCAAGGCAAGAAGGTCTCAGACATCACCTGAACAGGCTAGCGGCAAGAGGCGAGGGGCAAGGGGATGCACATGCCCCTCTGGCCACGTGCCTCTGGCCTCGAGCCAGGGAGAATCCCATGGATTTGAAGTGGAACGACACTGAAGATATCGCGATTCGTCTGGTAGAAGAACATCCGGAAACAGACCCCCTCACCGTTCGATTCACCGATATGCATGCCTGGATCGTGGCACTCCCGGATTTCAAAGACGATGTGAAAAAGTCGAACGAGAAGATTTTGGAAGCGATTCAGATGGCCTGGCACGAAGAATATCAGGACTCGAAATCCTAACCCACTGAACAACCCAAGAACGCTGCCGCCTAGCAGGATGCTCAAAAGGCCGTCCATCAAGGCCGCAGGCGAGTCAAAACCGGAAGCGTACCCTCAGAGGCACGTTGAGGCTTTCGATGAGCCGACCTGCCTGCGCGAAGCCGCTTCGGCGAAGGCAGGAAACGAGGCTGGCGGGCTTTTTCAGCATCCTGCTACTACGTCCCCTCGGGAATTTGATCCAGTTTATAGAAATCAATCGGGTCCAATCGGCGCTGAGGCGCTTGGGTTGGCTCACTGCCCTTAATAAAGATATCGACCGTGCCGGCCTGGCCCTCCTGCTCGCCATCGAGTAATCCCGTGGCTGGATCGACATTCACGAAGGTCACGCCTTCCGGAATGCTGAAGAACGCCACCGGCAGCGGCTTGAGTGCCTCCTTCATGAAATTGATCCAGATGGGCAACGCGGCATGGGCCCCAGACTCTGTCTCGCCAAGCGAACGGCGATCGTCAAAGCCCACATAGATGCCGGCCACCAAGTTTGGAGCGCCACCGATAAACCATGCGTTGATGAAATCATTGGTCGTTCCGGTCTTTCCGGCAAGGGGCCGTCCAATACCCTTGGCGGCCTGTCCGGTTCCCTTCTGAATCACATCTTCCATCATGTTGGTAATCCCATAGGCGGTTTCCTTGGAGATCACCGTCAAGGATTGCGACTCTGCCAACTCAAGCACCTTTCCCGCACTATCCTCCACCGACACGATCGCATACGGCTCCTGCCTGACCCCCTCATTGAGCAACACCGCATACACAGACGTCAGTTCCATGAGCCCCACAGAGGACGATCCTAATCCAAGCGACAAATCTGCAGCGAGCGGACTGGTAATTCCCACCGTCTTGGCAAACTCGATGACATTCCTGATCCCCACCTTGTCCAACAACCGGACGGTCGCGAGATTGTATGAATGGGCCAACGCATCCCGCAAACTCACCATGCCATGGAACTTCTTCCCGTAGTTTTCAGGCTTCCACGTTTTCTCTTCCAGCTCCTGCTCGTAGACAACCGGTGCATCGAGAATGACCGACGCAGGGCTCATCCCGTGATTCAAGGCCGCCGCATAGATGATCGGCTTGAAAGCCGACCCCGGCTGACGATGGGCCTGGACAGCACGATTATATTCACTACGCCCAAAGTCGTACCCTCCGACCATCACTCGAATGGCACCCTTCGCCGGATCGAGCGCGATCAACCCTCCCTCGACCTGGGGTGTCTGCTCCAGCTGGACATAGACGAGGTCCCGCTCCAGCTTCTTCACCATCACCTCGATGACGTCGCCGGGCTTCAGGACCTGCTTGAGGTTTGGATTGACGACGACATCTTTCGCCGTATCCGGTCCGGTCAGACGGCGCTTCGCCCAAGCCATATCGTCGAACAGAAGCCTCGCCACCGTTGATCCGACCTGCACCACAAAATGATCCTTCGCCACTTTCGTGACAAACCCCTCACGGTAATCCCCTGCTTTGAGAATCTGACCAGCGGCCGCAGCCGCAGCGGGTGCAACCGGGGCATCCAGGTCCACCGTTCGAAGCGGGCCCCGCCACCCCTGCCGCTTATCCAGTTCGCGCAACCCGGCCGCAAATGCCACTTCTGCAGCCTTCTGCATTTGCATGTTCAAGGTCGTAAAGACTTTCAGGCCGCCTTTGTACACCAGCGCCTCACCGTACTTGGCGATCAACATCTGCCGGACATATTCCACAAAGTAGGGCGCCGCCTGTTCAACGCCAGGACGACGAAAGTTCAGCGTTTCGGCCACCGCCGCTTCACGCTCTGCTGCGGTGAGGAACCCGGCCTCTTCCATACGTGACAGCACATGCTCCTGGCGCTTTTTGGCCCGATCGTAGGCCTTAAATGGCGAATAGTGATTGGGAGATTTCGGAAGACCTGCCAAGAAGGCCGTCTCTGCAATCGTCAGGGACGAGAGGTCTTTTCCAAAATAGGTTTGGGCCGCCGAGGCAATACCGTAGGCGCCTTGCCCGAAGTAAATCTGATTCAGATACAATTCGAGAATTTTATCCTTCGTCAGGACCAATTCCATCTTGTACGCCAGGATTAACTCACGAACTTTTCGATCGAAGGTACGCTCGGATGAAAGAAACAGGGAGCGCGCCAACTGCTGAGTAATCGTGCTGGCCCCCTCGACCTTGCTCCCTCGACGGAGATTCGTCCAGGCCGCACGGAGCATGCCGATGTAGTCGAGTCCTGGATGTTCAAAGAACCGGACATCCTCGACGGCGATGACCGCATGACGAAACCCTTCTGGAATTCCAGACAGAGGGGTCTGGATGCGCCGCTCAATGAAAAATTGGCCGATGCGCTGCTGGTCGCTCGAATAGACTTGCGTGACCAAACTGGGCTGATAGGTCTCCAGCTGATCCAATGGGGGAAGGTCATTCGCGAGGTGCCATACGAAACCGCCGACGGCTAAGCCCCCCATCAAAGCCACCGTTCCTAAGCCAAGCAGTGCGATCTGCCACCACCGCCATGACCGACGGGGCGCTTGGTGACGGGGCTCATACTGACTAGGAACCTGACGATCCATCATAATTACGCGGGGTTATATCGTTAAAACACTCGCCTCCCTGGGAAGGAGGCCGAAGTCACCATACCGTGGAGCCCCTCAAAACTCAAGCCTGCGACAGCATCCCGTCCTCCCAGGCATCTTCTGCCCTGCATCGCTTGTACCGGACAGCATGCTTCGGGTATACTGTCGAACGGCGCCTGGATTCCCGGGCGCTTTTTTTTGGAGCATGCAGCAATATCTATGGATCAGACAGCCCCAACAGAGTCTCCCGTCGCAGCCGAAATCGCTCCTAAGGGGCGTCGTAGCGACATTCGAAATATCGCCATTATTGCCCACGTCGACCATGGCAAAACGACCTTGGTTGACGCGGTGCTCCGGCAGACCCACGTCCATCGCAAGATCGACGACATGGGCGAGCGGATCATGGACTCGATGGACCAGGAACGCGAGCGCGGCATTACGATCCGGGCCAAAAACGCCAGCGTCATCTACAAGGGCGTTAAAATCAATATCGTCGATACCCCGGGCCATGCCGACTTCGGCGGTGAAGTCGAGCGGACCCTGCGCATGGTGGACGGCGTCCTTATCTTGATCGACGCCAAAGAAGGGCCCATGCCGCAAACGACCTTCGTATTGCGAAAAGCCCTCGCACTCGGACACAAAGCCATCGTCGTGATCAACAAGATCGACCGGCCAGATGCCGTCATCGACGATGTGGTAAATCGGACCTTCGACTTGTTCGTCCACCTCGGTGCGACCGACGAGCAGCTGGATTTCCCCATCGTCTACACCGCCGCGATCAAGGGCACAGCAACCAACGACCTTGCGATACCCGGCACGGACATTTCACCCCTCCTCGACACCGTTCTGGAGAAGATCCCCGCACCGGCGATTAATGCCGAGGCACCGTTGCAGATTCTGATTCTTTCCCTGATTCAGGACCTCTACAAAGGCAAGATGGGAGTGGGAAAGATTCAATCCGGCTCGATCGCCCGCCGGCAGAATGTGGTCGTACTCGGCAAGGATGGCGCCAAATTCCCAGGGAAAGTGTCCGACCTCGCCGTCTACTCCGGCCTTGACCGGACGGATGTCGAGCGAGCCGAAGCGGGAGAAATCGTCGCCGTGGCAGGTCTGGACGAGGTCAGCATCGGCGATACCATTGCCGACGCGGAAAACCCGGTCGCCCTGACCCGTGTCACCGTCGACGAACCAACCGTCCAAATGACCTTTTCCGTGAACAATAGCCCGTTCGCTGGACGGGAAGGCAAGTACCTGACCTCGCGGCACTTGCGCGATCGGCTCTTCAGAGAACTCGAAACCAACGTGTCCCTACGCGTCCAAGAAACGGATAGTGCGGATAAGTTCCTCGTGGCAGGCCGCGGCGAACTGCATCTCGGCGTCCTGATCGAAGCGATGCGCCGGGAAGGATACGAACTGCAGGTCTCGCAACCGGAAGTCATCGTCCATCGGGACGGAGACAAAGTCCTCGAACCCTATGAGGAACTAACGATCCAGGTGCCGGAAACCTATCAAGGCGCCGTGATCGAAGAGCTGGGTAAACGCCGTGGTGAGTTACGCCATATGCGGCTCATCCACTCCGACGTCGGAACAAGCGAAATGCATCTGGAATACCACATTCCCACCCGCGGGATTATGGGACTCAAGAACCTCCTGGTCGCCAAGACACGCGGCACCATCATCATGCACCATGTCTTTGTCGCCTACGAACCGCTGGAACAGCGCGACCTCGCGGTGGCGACCCATGGATCGCTCGTCGCCTGCGAAGACGGCACGAGCTCAGGGTATGCCATCTTCATGACTCAAGACCGTGGAACCATGTTCATCGGCCCTGTCGTGGATGTCTATCGCGGAATGGTCGTCGGCGAAAACAGCCGTGACGAAGACATGGACGTAAACGTTTGCAAAGAAAAGCAGCTCTCCAACATGCGTGCGTCGGGAACCGATGAGGCCTTGGTGCTCACGCCGCCACGGGAAATGGGCTTGGAGTTCGCTCTCGAATATATCGGCCCGGACGAATTGATCGAAGTGACACCGAAGAGCCTGCGGATTCGCAAAAAGATTCTCAACTCGGATGAACGCCGTCGGGCGAAGAAGTCCAGCAAATAGCCGCAGCGCCACGATGAGGATCAAGAAGAAAACGCCAAAACCCTCGGCTCGCCGCCCTCCGCTCTACTTCATCGGCTATCGGGGAACGGCACCGGTTACCGACGAACTGAAAATCTGGTACGACCGGGAATATGGTGGACCGCTGACCATTCGCCATGAGGCGGGCTCAGCAGAATCCTGGCATGCGACGCACGGCCCCTGGTCGGCCCATGTCGTGATGCCGCTGCCGATGAGCCACGTGGCCGACGTGATGAAGCAGCTGGCCTGGGAGCATGACGTGATGGGAGCAGTCGCACCCTCCCTCGCACCCCCGCGAGACATGCCGGACATGATTCTCTTTGCCGCGCGACTGGCCAGGGGCCTCACGCTCCTCACGCAAGGCACAGCCCATGACATCACCACGAACCAGTATGTGAACCCGTCTGACTGGCAGAATCGCCCCCTCACCCACTTCGACGTGAACGATCACATCCCTGTCTTGCAGGAAGACCATGAGCCGAGCCATCGGAGCCGATGTTATACTCTCGGTCTCAGCAAGCTCGGAGTGGATGAGCTTGAAATGTTTCTCTCACCAGGTCTCCCGGACCAGCCGATCCGCGACCTCCTCCGGGAAACGGCGGACGAATTGACCAGGACCGGACAGTCTCCCAAAGTCGGGAGCCGCATCCTGGTAGGGCCATCGGGTCAGAATATTGAAATTGCCAACCATCGCACTGCCGCACCAGCCGGTCGTATGCTCAGCTTTCGAGAAATCAGAATTTCGTTATAGTTTCTCCGCTTTATCGTGCACTTACAGATCGTCCTGGCCAGCCATAGGCCTTCAGGACCGTTGACAAGGTTTCACGCCACACGGTACAAAAATACAGACGAATGTTTCAGAGGCCGGACTAAACCCAGTGAAGGAGGCATCCAGATGAGCGACGTAGCAGCAGAAATTAAAGTTGGCGATACCGCACCGGATTTTGACTTAAAGGATCAGGATCAGAAGGACGTGAAGCTGAGCGACTACCGCGGCAAGAAGAATGTCGTGCTCTGTTTCTATCCTCTGGATTGGAGCCCGGTCTGTCAGGGAGAGAACAAGTGCCTGACCGACGATTTCCCCAAGTTCCAATCAGCGAATGCAGAATTGTTCGGCATCAGCTGCGACAGCTTCTTCTCGCACAAGGCCTGGGCTGATTCCATGGACCTCAAGCACCGCCTCTTGTCGGACGTGCACCGGACCACAGCGAAGGCCTATGGCCTCTACTTTGAGCCGTTGAACTGCTCAAAGCGTGCAACCGTCATCGTGGACAAGAACGGCAAGGTCGCCTACGCAAAGGTGCAGGAGATCAAAGTGGCGCGTGAAGACAAGGATATCCTTGCAGCCCTCGCGAAGCTGAGCTAGTTTTCTTCACAAAAGGGGAGGCGCTTCTAACTGGCCTCCCCTTTTGTTTCTTTTCAGACGGGGGTGAACTCGTGGCAGGAACAGTCGAAGACGTCAGAGACGAAAACTACAAGGAATTCACCGACGCACCCGCCTCGATCGTCGCCTATGGCCTTGCGACCTGTGAACCCTGCCAGACCTACGACCCCATTCTGGAAGAAATCGCCGCCAAGTTTCCCGATGTAAAAGTCGGTAAAGCGAAGATGCATGTCCCTGGCCGCTGCCGAGAGATTAAAAAAAGCCATACCTTCGAAACCTACCCCACCACGCACTTCTTTACACATGGCAAGCTGCTCCTTACTCGCGAAGGTGTCGTCGAGCCAGCAGAACTCGCCTCGCTGATTTCAGATCACCTGCTCAAGTAGCTGCGCCGTCGCTTCATCGAATTCAACTCATGCCGTCCCAAAATCGCCGATCTTCTTGACTGATTCAGAACTTGTAGTAAGGTCGAGAGGCCGTGGTGACATGAGGCATGGATCGCCTGCACCACTGCCTGTTTCGAGGTAGCGCGCATGGGAGCTCCATCACAGACGACCGATCGTCCGCGTTACGACCCGCAAGTTCTGTTGAACTCACAACCGGTGATCGTCACGGTCATCGACCCCTCGAATCACCGGATCCAGTTCCAAAATGACACCGGCCTCAAGAAATACGGCGATCTCGCTGGAGCCTCCTGCCATGACAATCTTATCGGCTGCCCCTCCCCCTGTTCCTTCTGCCGCATGCCGGAAGCCCTGACCTCGAACGCCGTCATTTCCAGCGAAATCCCACTCCCTGGGGATAAGTTTCTCCTCGTCCATTGGTCTAAAGCCTCCACCGCCGACGGGCAGACCCACGTGATCGAAACGATCGTCGATATCACCGAACACAAACGAACGGCCGCAGCGCTCCACCAATCGCAGAAGATGGAAGCGGTGGGGCGATTGGCGGGCGGCATTGCGCACGACTTCAACAACCTAATGATGGTCGTGATTGGACATGCCCAGCGGTTGCTGCAGCAACTGGGGACCCACCCGGCCCGTCAGGAGCTAGAAATGATCAGCCAGGCAGGACTGCGAGCGGCAGCCCTGACCAAGAAGCTGCTGACGTTTAGCAGAAGACAAGTGTTCGAGCCGAAAGAATTGCCGGTGAATCAAGCCATCCGCGAATTGGAAGATATTCTTCAGCGGCTGGTCGGGGAGCAGATTCAGATGGTCGTCGTGCTCCATCCCCAGACAGGGCATGCGCTAGTCGATCCCGTGCAGCTCGAACAAGTGATCATGAATCTCGTCTTAAATGCCCGCGATGCCATGCCGGATGGGGGCCTCATCAATATCGAGACGGATAATATCGACTTAGACGAGCAATTCTCAAACTCACACCCAGGCTCCACACCCGGGCCCTACGTCAAGATTATGGTGCGGGATGCGGGATGCGGGATGGATCGGGAAACATTGACCCATATTTTCGAACCGTTCTTTACGACAAAAGGCCCGGAGAATAGCACCGGCCTGGGACTGGCCACTGTCTATGGCATCGTCAAGCAAAGCCAGGGCTATATCGACGTCACGAGCGCGCCGGGGCGAGGCTCGTGCTTTACCGTATACCTCCCCCGCGTAGGACAGCCGGCCGTCGAGCCTGAGACACCGCAGGCAGAAAAAGCAACTGTCGCACCGCAAGATACGATTCTCGTTGTAGAGGATGAAGAGGGTATCAGAAGTTTAATTACGACGGTGCTGCAGGATCAAGGCTACCAGGTTCTGGCAGCAAGCGATGGGATTCAAGCCTTACAAGGCCTGCAAATGCTCAAAGGACAATGCTCTCTCGTCATTACCGACGTCATCATGCCTCGAATGAAAAGCTCCACGTTTATTGAAGGGGTCCATGCCATGCGGCCAGAGACCAAGGTGCTCTATATGTCCGGCTACGCAGGCGACACCCTCCAGGCCAACGGAGTACAGGACGACATGCCCTTCCTACCCAAGCCCTTCCTCCCCACCACGCTCATCGAGAAAGTTCGAGAACTTCTGCAGACGGCTCAGCCGCGCTGATCGCCTGACCACCGCATGACACCTGAACGCAGTGGCCCCTCCCCTGCACGCCGTCTCATCACTTCCCGAATCCAAGCCGTGTCTTCGAGCAATGTTCGTGGAAGATGAGCCACAGGGGGTCCTCCTTGCGCAAGAGTGCGGTACATTGTCCGGCGTCCTGTGCTTCGAATTCGCCTTTCCTGATCGCCTGAAACACATAGTCATACGTCGCCCAGGCTGTCGAGCCTGTCAGTCGAACCTGTAAATTCGATACCGCACCGATAAACCGCAGGGTGCTGCCTTTATCAAGTTC
>VFKF01000149.1 GCA_009885705.1 Nitrospira sp.
ATATGAGTTACTTCCTCTGCGGCCACTGCGGCGAGCGGACGGAAATATTTTCGCACGGAGGAGGGGAGCGTGCCGCCGCCACCGTCGGCATTCCGTTCCTCGGTCGCATCCCGATCGATCCGGCCATTCGCGATGGCGGCGACTCCGGCAATCCGATCGTCGTGGCCGACCCATCCTCTCCACAATCGGCGGCGTTCCGGGAGATCGCGCAGAAAATTATCGCGGCAGTCACCGGCGCCAAAACTGGCGTGCCACCGATCGAAAGTCTGCTGAGCAAACTCAAGAAACCCTTTACGAAGGCATAACGGACAGGCGAAAGGATGGGACTGGCGATGGGAGAGTTCGTACGGGTGGCCGGCACGGCAGATGTGAAACCAGGCCATGGGATCGTCGCAGAAGTGAACGGCAAGACCCTCGCGGTGTTCAATGTGGACGGCACCTTTCACGCCATCGACAATACCTGTCTCCATCGGGGCGGCCCGCTTGGCGAGGGGGATGTCGAGGGATCTATCGTCACGTGCCCTTGGCATGGCTGGAAATTCGATGTCACTACTGGTGTCTGCGTGGCCAATCCATCGGCAAAAGTGGAGCGATACGACGTGCAGGTCGATGGCAGCGACGTAAAGGTGCTGCTCTAACTCTCTTATAAAGAAAGGGGGCTCACCCTATATGGCGACCTCCACCAAAGAACTCATTGATGTGACCGCCGCGCTTGTGCGGCTGTATGTGTTCCTGGCTCAATACCTCGACCGCTGTTTTGACGATGCAGCCCGTAAGAGTTATCCGGATGCAGAGCTGCAAGGACACTTGACCGAGACCAGACGTCAACTCATGGAAATCTTGGCCGTCAATCCAGTTGTGAAAAACAAGCTCGCGCAGGACTGTGATCGTATTCTGGCATTGGGTGCATCCTGCCTGAAGGGCGGCGCGGCAGATACCAAGACCAGCGAAACGATCCAGGCGGAACGGGCCATTCTCAAAAATAAGACCGTCGCGTTAAGCGATCTGGTCGCCGTCTTCCGCGCCATGGACTAACGCCTATCGATCGGTATTCGGTATGGAGGAGCGGCTTGACAAACATCAGTTGGCTGGGCTCGATGCCCGAGAGCGTGGCTTCAGCCGGCCAGTCATGTTCGTCCAGGTGGGGGAAGGCTATCGAGCGATCCTGCGTTATGAATCGATCCTGCGGGAAACGGATCCCCATTCGTCACAGGATGACGCGTTGCGCTGGCTCATTCACCTCTTGCATTCCGAAGGATATCGGCAACTTCGAACCCAGATGAGTTTTCGGAACGGAGTCTATCTCGGCTCACAGGAAGCCTGGGTGGAATATTCAGACCCGGTATCAGCGCCAGAGCCTCTCGGATTCATCGCGAGAATCTTAAGCCGGTTTCGTATCCGCACGACACACGAATCGTCATAGCCATGAGCTTTATCCCCCTCGACCAGCTTCGATCATCGTCTAAGGCCTTCAGTCTTCAGCCTTCAGTCGTGAGCCCTTCCACTCGCCTTCCTCCCTGGTTCAAAGTGCAAGCGACAACCGGTCCGGACTACCTGGACATCAAGCAGACGATGGACCGGCTGAAGCTCCATACCATCTGTGAGGAAGCGCGTTGCCCGAACCGCTGGGAATGTTGGAACGCGCGCACCGCGACCTTCCTGATCCTGGGAGATATCTGCACCAGACGCTGTCACTACTGTTCCGTGGAGACCGGCCGGCCCATGGCCATCGATCATGGAGAGCCACGGCGGGTCGCAGAGGCGGTTCAGTCCCTGGCTCTGAAACATGCGGTGATCACTTCGGTGAACCGGGATGAATTAGCAGATGGCGGCGCGGCCATCTTTGCCGAAACAATCCGGCAAACCAAACAGCTCAACGCGCACTGCACGATTGAAGTCTTGATTCCGGATTTTGAAGGGAATGAGGCCGCCCTCGCGGCGGTCTGTGCCGAGAAGCCGGAGATTCTCAATCACAACATCGAAACGGTCAAACGGTTGTTCCCGTCCCTCAGACCGCAGGGAAAATATCAACGGTCGATCGAGCTACTCAGTCAGGCGAAGCATTTGGGCATGCGGACCAAGTCCGGGTTGATCCTTGGGATGGGAGAAACTATGGACGAGGCCCGTGAAGTCATGCGCGATCTCCGATCCGTCGGCTGCGATATCATGACGATCGGTCAATACCTTCAGCCGACGAGAGAGCATCTGCCCGTGGCTCGTTACTACGATCCCAGCGACTTCGCGGTCTTGAAAGAGGAGGGGATGGCTCTCGGCTTTACCCATGTCGAATCAGGTCCGCTGGTCCGTAGCTCCTACCATGCGGAACAGCATCTCTCCACTACTGGTCATTCAGCATAGATCCAATATGGCGTATGTCGCGTAGGAGCAGTCAGACCGAGACATAGCCAGCAGGGACATTTATGAAGGACTGTTCATGACACCTGAGGCAATGCAGATCCTTATCGCCCGTTATTTTGCCGCGACGCGCGCGATGGATGTCGAGGCCTGGCTGGCCTGCTTTGCGGATGATGCCATGAGCTACGACCCCTATGGGGCGCCGCCCATCCAGGGGAAGGAAGAGCTTCGAGCATTCTTCCTATCTGTCACGACCGCATTCACGGAGATTGGGTTCACTGAAGACTTTCTTGCTATCACTGGCAACCGCGCGGCCATGAAGTTTACGGCTCGGGGAGGCGCAGCCAACGGAAAAACAGCAACCTGTGAGGGCATCGATGTCTTCGAGGTCAACGACAGTGGCACCATTCAAACGATGTGGGGCTATTGGGATCCTGTTCGTATGATGGCGCAACTTAAGGCCTGAACTCATCTGAATCTCAGTCCAGCTTCACGCCTTGACGAAATAAGGGATTGCAATCAGTACGACGCCAATCCCGGCCAGGGCGTAGACATTGGTGATGAAATAGGGGATGAGACAGAGGGTAATCCCGGTGAAGAGCGGCACGACAGCTCGCTGTTTCTTTCCATAGAGGACGAAGCCGAATCCGATCGATCCAAAAATCATGCTCCACATGAGCATCGCCGTGCTGCTCATATGCTCCAACAGCTCCTCTTACGTGGCAGACGCCAGTGCCTGTGCAATCAGTGCCTGGGCCTCATCCTGAATCTGCATGAGATGAGCTTTCCCTCGAAAACTTTCGGCGTAGAGCTTATAGACGTCTTCGGTACCGGACGGGCGAGCCGCAAACCAGCCTTGTTCGGTGACGACTTTCAGTCCACCAATTGCGGCACCATTGCCAGGGGCTGTCGACAGTTTGGCTATGATTTTGTCACCGGCCAATTCAACAGCCTGGACCTGGTCAGGCGAGAGTTTCGAGAGGATCGTTTTCTGCGCAGGCGTGGCGGCTGCATCGATTCGTTCGTATAGGGGCTCTCCAAGTTCTTTGGTTAATTCTCGATACAATTCACCAGGATCGCGGCCGGTTTTCGCCATCATCTCTGCGGCTAATAAGTTCATGATGATGCCGTCTTTGTCCGTCGACCAGACCGTGCCATCGCGACGGAGGAATGACGCCCCCGCGCTTTCTTCACCACCAAAGCCGAGCGAGCCGTCTAACAATCCCTTCACGAACCATTTGAAACCGACCGGCACTTCAATGAGTGTGCGTCCGAGTTTGGCCGCAACACGATCGATCAGACTGCTGCTCACCAGGGTCTTCCCGATCGCGGCATCGGTCTTCCAGCCGGGACGGCTTGCGAAGAGATAGGAGATTGAGACGGCCAGATAATGGTTGGGGTTCATCAGGCCGGCGGAGCGGGTGACGATGCCATGCCGGTCGTTGTCTGCATCGTTGCCAAAGGCGACATCGAACCGATCCTTCAGCGCGATGAGGTTCGCCATCGCAAAGGGTGAGGAGCAGTCCATTCGAATCTTGCCGTCCCAATCGAGCGGCATGAAACGGAAGGTAGGATCGACGGCGGGATTGACAATCTCAAGGTTTAAGCCATACCGCTCTGCGATCGGCTGCCAGTAGGCTACGCCGGATCCGCCCAGCGGATCGATGCCAAGTTTTAACCCGGATGATCGAAGCAACTCCATATCGATAATCTGTGCGAGATCATCGATGAAGGCGCCGAGATAATTATGGGGCTTAGTCGTCGCCGCTCGTCTAGCGCGGGCATAGGGGAGGCGGGCCACTCCATGGAGGTCGACCTTCATCAGCGCGTTGGCACGGTCCTCGATCCACTTCGTCACTGCGGTGTCAGCCGGGCCACCATGTGGCGGATTGTATTTGATCCCGCCATCCTCCGGTGGATTGTGCGAGGGAGTGATGACGATGCCATCGGCTAATCCTGAGTTTTTGCCTCGATTGTAGGTAAGAATGGCGTGGGAGATGACCGGGGTTGGTGTATAGCCGCCATCCTGGTCCACCATGACATCAACACCATTGGCCGCCAGTACCTCAAGGACGCTCGCAAAGGCTGGCTCCGATAATGCGTGTGTATCCATCCCCAGGTAGAGTGGACCGCTGATATTCTCCATCTTGCGATATTCGTAAATGGCCTGTGCAACTGCGACGATATGTACTTCATTAAAGGATCGCTTGAAGGATGTTCCGCGATGTCCTGAGGTCCCAAATGTGACGCGCTGCTCGCGCACGTTTGCATCGGGCTTTTCCGTATAGTAGGCCGTGATCAGGCGAGGGATATTAACCAGCATCGATGCTGGTGCCGGCTGACCTGCGAGAACATGATGAGCCACGAGATGATCCTTTGATACAGGTTAGGAATATTCTGCGACAGTAACTCTTTCACGGCAAAAGGATCAACTGATCGACAGGAAGTTCGTAGGTTGAACGAAGCATG
>VFKF01000117.1 GCA_009885705.1 Nitrospira sp.
AGCTCCGGATGGCTTCCTGAATCCCGAACCGCAATGCCGAAATGGTGGTTGCCTTTGCAGACATTGTCGGCAATCCTCGGCTGTGCTCCGGCAAACACAAATATCCCCGATTCCCGGTTACCACACACTTCGTTCCCGACAAATGTCAGTCGTGATTGCGGCCCATAAATCACCACGCCGGAGAGAATACCCTCTGTGGCACGGCACTGGGTCACCGTACAAGAGGAGTCGAGCAGGTTCATCGCAGAATTTTGGTCACTCCCGACGTATCGAAACGTGATACCGGAGATGCGCCCACTGGGGACCTGCTGGAGATAGAGCGGGCCCCCACGACGGGAAAAAATCTGCACGTCATCTCGACCGGCGCCAACCAAATGTATCGGTCGCCCCGTGACAAAGACTTTATCCTCATAGATCCCAGGACGAACAAACACCTGGTCCTGTTCACCAGCATCGAGAAGCGCCGCACTGGGTCGTGGATAGGCGTCGGCATCATTCGCATCGACGATCAACGTCTTTCCACCGAGTGGATTCAGCGGAGGCTCAATCTTCATGTCCACATCTCTTCATCCTCACAGGATTGGTTCTTTGCACTCGGCCACTGGCCCAAAATAAGAAGCGGCATTACTTCGGGCACATCCACTCAATTCACGCTCATCTCACGCCGTTGACGACCGTCACGTCAACCCAATAGTGGTCTTAATTTTGTCAAGCCAGGAATCACACACCAATCGTACAAATCTGTCATCCGGGCAGGACTGGCACTCGGCAACTTTTTCCATGGATCGATGCCAAACTACCGGATTCACATCTGTTTTAGCCATACCGAATCGCTCGTATGGTGGCATGGCGATTGCGGTATTACGGGGATGTAGGTACTGAGACCAAGCTGAGCAGTATGGAGGCATTACGATGACAATACTGAAGATTGTGCTCCCAGGAATTATGGCGTTGCTGCTCTCGTTCAATCCCGCTATCGCTGCACCGTCACACATGCAGGACTCGTCTCGCCACCTCTACGATCGAGTGATGGAAGAGTTTAAACATCGGGACTACGAAGCCGCGCTGGCAGGGTTTCGATTCTTCCTCGAACTACACGGGCAATCCTCTTTGGCCGCCAACGCGCAGTATTGGGTGGGAGAATGCCAGTACCGGCTCGGGCGCTACAAGGAAGCCCTCAAGTCATTTTATAACGTCGTGTCCGACTATCCGATGAGCCAAAAACTTGCGGCGTCCACGCTCAAACTCGGTCAAACCTACGCCAAGATCAAGGATCATGAAAAAGCCCGCATGATGTACGAACGAGTCATCGATCAATATCCCGAGAGCGCAGAAGCCGAACTGGCGAGGAAAGCCATTGACGTTGCCGCGATACGAGATGTGGAACCGGCAACACAGCTAGTCGGCACCGGCCCTGGCGAATAGCGTCGCATCCTAGCGGTCACTCGACTTCGCCGACACCAAGCAGCTGAGCCAGCTGAGGCACGGTATAGGACGTGTTGGGCTTCAAGGTGGTCAAGGTAATGCCCGCTGCCTGAAGAACAGCCTGGATCTCGCGAGTTCGAGTGACCTCATGTGGCTGAGGGGGGAACCCTTCCTCAAGCAACACAACCTGCTCGGCCGCCTTCGTCCCCGGATGAACCAATACAAAGTCGAGCTGCTTCAGCGCGATCTGCCTCAATACCTGAGACCGAATCTTTCTCTCCGCCTCGACGCTGACAACAGACCAGAGCGGAACCCTCGCAAAAACAAGATAATGATCTTCTACGGCCAAGCGTATGAGATTGTAGAGCATAAGGTCGGTATCGGTCAGCAAGGGCTGAGGCCGCAGCGTCACGCCAGGAGGAATCACCATACTCTCTTTTCTGGCCGGATCACTGCTTGACGAAATCATCAGGCGCCAAATCAGAAACAACAGAGACGCGATGGCAAGTCCGATAACAATATTCTCCATCATACCGTTATCGCACCGGAAAGGATTCACGCCAGCGAGGGCCATTCGGCACAATCGTGCCAAGGATCACGGGATGCGTGGCGCCCGTCACTGACGGAATATTGCCCCATTGGCCGGTCACGGTTTGATAGGCCAACAAGGCAAACGCCACTGCTTCAAACGACTTACTGTCCCACCCCAGGACTTCGAATGTGGTGACCGGCACCGGAGCAAATACGGTTGCGAGATGCGTCATGATCGCCCGATTGCGGACTCCGCCGCCGCCCACCACTACCTCATCGATCTCTCCGTTGATCCAGCGCCGCGACGTCCCCACCGCCTTGGCCGTCCACATACTGCAGGTCGCCAACAAATCCTCGATTGAGAGGCGCCGTTGCTGTTGAATCGCAATCAGCTCCTCGATGAGATCAGAGCCAAACGCTTCCCGTCCGGTCGATTTTGGAGGTCGTTTGGACAGAAACGGGTGAGCGAGCAACTTGCCCAGCAATCGTGAATCGACCTGCCCTTTCATTGCTAACTTTCCATCGCGGTCCATCAAGAGTCGCCCGTCGGTCACGCGCACCATCAGACTGTCCAGCACCATATTCGCCGGCCCCGTATCGAAGGCCTGCACGCCACTCAGACGTCCCCCCTTCGGCACATAGGTCACGTTGCTGATGCCCCCGAGATTCACGATCAATCGTGCGCGGCGCGCATGTTTCAACAGCAGCGCATGCGCGGCCGGCGTGAGTGGAGCCCCTTGTCCTCCTGCAGCAATATCCCGCGGTCGAAAATTCGCAACTGTGGTAATCCCCGTCCGCTCGGCAATCACAGCAGGCTCGGCAATTTGGAGGGTTGAACGAATCGAGCCGACACCAGGCGCATGAACGCCATGCGGAAGGTGGTGCACGGTTTGCCCATGCGAACCGATCAACGTCACATCGCTTGGCTGAAGTTTCGCCTGCCGAATCACATGCAACGCGGCATTGGCAAACCATTCACCGAG
>VFKF01000522.1 GCA_009885705.1 Nitrospira sp.
AAAAACACGCAACGAGCGGTTTGCTCAAGACAGCTATCGGCGTTTTGTGTCGATGTACGGCAGCATCGTGATGGGTGTGCAGCACGAACATTTCGAAGCGATCCTGAAGCAGAAGAAGGCGGATGTGGGCGTGGCGCACGAGACCCATCTCGATGCGAGGCATCTTCGTGAATTGGTCGCCAGCTTCAAGGCGCTCATCAAGGAAGAGACCAAGAAAGAGTTCCCCGACGAGCCGCTTGAGCAGCTTCGGTTGGCGGTCAACGCGGTTTTCTCGTCCTGGTTCGGCGCGCGGTCCGTCACCTATCGGCGTCTCTATGGGATTCCCGATTCCTGGGGCACGGCGATCAATGTGGTGGCGATGGTATTCGGCAACATGGGAGAGACGAGTGGTACCGGTGTCGCGTTCACGCGCGATCCGGCGTCCGGCGATAAAAACTTTTTCGGCGAATGTTTGATGAACGCCCAGGGCGAAGATGTGGTGGCCGGCATCAGAACTCCGCTTCCAGTGAATGCGCTCGCGAAGAATGTGCCCGAGGCCTACAAAGAACTGGAGCACACTTACAAGAAGCTCGAAAAACATTACCGGGACATGCTCGATTTGGAGTTTACGATCCAAGAGGGCAAGCTCTACATGCTCCAGACTCGGGTCGGCAAACGAACCGGCATTTCCGCCGTAAAAATTGCCGTCGACATGGTGAGAGAAGGCCTCATCACGAAGCAGGAAGCGGTGCAGCGGATCGGGCCGGAGCAATTGGCGCAATATCTCTATCCGATTTTCGACACGAAAGAAGAGTCGAAATCCAATCCGCTGGGGAAAGGGCTTCCTGCCGGTCCTGGCGCAGCAGCCGGGAAGATCGCTCTGACTCCCGATAAGGCCGTGACGATGAAAGCGGCCGGCACCCGTGTGGTGTTGGTTCGCCAGGAAACGAGCCCGGACGATATTCATGGGATGAACGCGGCGGCGGGATTCTTGACGGCACGCGGCGGGATGACCTCTCACGCGGCGGTCGTCGCTCGGCAAATGGGCAAGGTCTGTGTCGCCGGCTGCGATGCGGTGGAAGTGCTGGATGCCCAGTCCGTTCGTATCGGCGCCAAGGTATTTCGCGAGGGGGACTATCTCTCGATCAATGGTTCGACCGGCAATGTGTATGAGGGGGA
>VFKF01000217.1 GCA_009885705.1 Nitrospira sp.
ATGCAGCAACATGAGGGAGGCCTTGGCCTGCTGCGCCACCACCGCCGCATATTCCACGGCATCGAGGGAACATTCTGAAAAATCGACCGGCACGAGAATGCGCTCCAGGGAAACAGACCTCGACGTCGCACCCTCCTCCTGTTCGGCGTCCGCCGGTTCCGTCCGCACCGTCAACACGGGGCAAGGAGCGCCGCGAATGACCCGCTCGGCAGTACTGCCCAACAAAACATGCTCAAGGCCGGTCTTGCCCTTCGTCCCGACGACGATCAGATCTGACTCCTCCGCCTGCGCAGCAGTGACCACCCCTTCACTCGGAATGCCCGTCGCCATTCTCGTCGTGACCACAATACCTCGCCGCTCCGCACGGCCTTTGAGATCGGCAAGCTTCGCCGACGCCGAGTTGAGCAGATCCGCCAAGTATTGCTGATTGATGGGGTAGTCGGGATTGAGCCCAGGCTGAAACTCCGCGATGCTGAGCACCGTCAAGCTCGCCTTCCACGAACAGGCAAGGGCGCAGGCATAATCTTCCGCCCGCCGAGCCCACCGTGAAAAATCCGTCGCAAACAAAATTCGTTTGATCAAGGGCGTCCTCCCGTATCTCGTCGTTCGTGAAGCGTCATTCGTCTCTCGTCCCTGAAAAGAGCATATGGCTTATAGCCAATAGCGTATGGTTCGGAATGAAGAGAGGGGAAATCTTTGCTGCCAGCTATACGCTCTTCTCTCCAACGAGATACGCTTCACGAGGAACGCTTCACGTTTTCTAGACTGCCTCGACGCTCAGCAACAACAACTCACCCTTCATATTCGGATGGATCGAGCACCGGAACTCATGTCGGCCTGGCCTCGACATATTGAACCGAATGGACGCATCCCTCTTAGGATCAAGGAACACTCCGCTCAGACCCCGTCCGTATACGGCCACTCCGTCTTTCTCGATCTGAGTGGGGATGCCTTCAAACATGGTCGAGCCAAAGTCATGCCGTTCGGCATCCTCGTTCTTCACCTTGATCACGGCAGGGAATCCGAGGCGAAGCGACCCCTGCTTGGTCACAAATTTGAAGTCTTTGATTGTGACCTCAACGACTTGTTCAGACTGCGAAAAAACCGGCGCTGCAGCCTCCCACCAAAACCCGCATGTGATCGCCAGCGTAAGGATCCATCCCCACCGTTTCGCTCTCTCACCAGTCATGTCTACCTCCTATTTTTCAAGTGATCGCTTCGTCTTCGCTGGCAACGGAACCGTCAACACCGGGCAACCGGCTGTCCGCACCACCTTTTCCGCCGTACTGCCGAAGAAAATCTTATCCACGCTTCCTGAACGCCCGCCATAACTCCCCATGACGACTAAATCCACTTTTTCCGTTCTGGCCGACCTCGCGATCTCCGTAAACGGCGCGCCTTCCAAAACGACCCGCGTCACCGCCACGCCCTCAGCCGATTCTGATTCAAGCAAACGCCGCACATTGAGCCTCGCATGATGGCGCAGCCGCCGCTTCTGGCCCTGTGCATCTGAAGGCACCGCCAACAGCCCCAGCTGGTTGAAGGTCGCCAGGGCACTGGTATCGATGACGTGCAACAGCAACAGCTTGGCTTGAAACGTCCTGGCAAGGGTCAGCGCGACACGAAAGGCTTCTTCCGAACAAGGAGAGAAATCTACCGGCACCAATATCTTCGTAAACAGCGACTCAGCCATATCACCTCCAGAGAATTGACTCATTCTCTAATATCGCAAGGCTGGTGCCACTGGTTCAGGCTGAAGGCTGAAGGCTGAAGGCTGCGGAGAAACAAAGGCTTTCTCTCTGATGGCACGCCTTCAGCCTTCAGCCTTCATACCTACTCTCTGTTGCGCGGGGGTGTCTTGCTACAGAGTGAAGAGTCGCACTGTAGCGGAAGGCAACAGACGCTGTGAGCCGTGGACCGGTCACGGTAATAGGCGAGAAGACAAACGACGCCAACCGCCCCTCGCGCCTCATGATACAGCTCACCCCCTCACGGCCTGTGCCCCTTCTCCAAGGGAGGCATCGGACTTGCTGACATTGGTTGCTCATAAACAGTTGGAGATCACGAGCATGACAAGAACACAGTGGTGGTTCG
>VFKF01000236.1 GCA_009885705.1 Nitrospira sp.
CGAGAATTCTTGCGACGGTGGTTTTCCCTACGCCACGGGTGCCTGAGAACAGATAGGCTTGGGCAATACGTTTCGTGGCGATGGAATTGACCAGTGTCTGCACGACATGTGGCTGTCCGATCACGTCATCGAACGTGCCCGGCCGATACTTTCTGGCTGAAACTTGGTAATCCATAATTTTATGTGGCGAGAGGCGTTGGGCGAGGGGCTAGAGGCTCGGACATTCTTTTTGACCTATTGCCTTGAGCCGCTCGCCCTATGCCTCTCGTGCAAAGCGGGGCCAGGTGATCCTGCGGCACACAGAACTGACCGCTTACCGTTGCTTCCTTCCGGACCTGGCGGGGTTCACAGGGTTCCGTTGCACAGGGCCCAGCCCCTTTGCACTAACGATGACCGCTAAAGTATGAACGAGGAATCAGAAGAAATACGTGTTCTCGTATTCCGCGTTCATCGCTCATCGCTCTGCGTTGCTGAATTTTGGCGGAGAGGGTGGGATTTGAACCCACGGTCCCATTGCTGGGACGCATGCTTTCCAAGCATGTCGATTCGACCACTCTCGCACCTCTCCGCATCGATGTTCGCGAGGGGCGCATCTTAACACGCGGTCTAGTGACCGGCAAGGTAAGAACAGGGCCCATCTGCATGGCATTGACCCTCCCGAATCCCCTTTCTATACTGAAAAGAATTTAAAGGGGAGGGCTGACTATGAAAATTCTTATCGGTTTAGGCGTCCTGGTCATCGTCGTGGCGGCCGCCATCTTCTCCCTGCCCTTTCTCGTCGATCTCAACAAATATCAAGACCAGTACAAGCCGCTACTCGAAGAAGCGCTCAACCGTAAAGTCCAGATCCAGGACATCCGATTGACGATCTGGCCAAGGATCGGTGCACGTGTGGCCGGATTTGCCGTATTGGACGACCCGGCGTTCGGCGCAACCCCATTTACGTCACTCACGTCGCTTGAGATTGGGGTCAAGCTTTGGCCCTTGCTCAGCGGCAAGGTCGAGGTTGAAGAGATCACGCTTCGCGATCCAGTTATTACGGTGATCAAGAACAAGAGCGGCGTCCTGAACGTCTCGACCATCGGAAGAACTGGCGTCCCGACGCCTGAAGCTCCGTCCCGGGCGCCGATTCCCTCGACGGACGGTCCGCTCAAGATCCTGGCCCTCCTGGCCGTCGATCGCGTCTCCATTGCGGGCGGAACACTCACCTATCGAGACCTATCGGCAGCCAAACCAACCGAGTATGTCTTGCAGGACCTGGAGCTCCTCCTGCAGTCCGTTCGTCTCGGCCAAAC
>VFKF01000191.1 GCA_009885705.1 Nitrospira sp.
CCTGCATCTGAGGATCGCTGGCCATATGGTCCATGATCCGCTGATGCTGCTGCTCGACCATCGCGGACCGCTCGGGCTTGCCGCCCATCGTATCCTCGACGATCGTCTGACCTTTGAGCTTCTCCGCCCAGCCAGGCAACTGGTGATTCATCGCCACATGCTGTGACGGCGAATGTCCAACCTGAGGGGCATTCTCAGCCGATGCGAGCGGAACCCCGAGCAGGGCCACAGCTGCCATCGCACCGAGCATGCGGGTAGGGACTGAAACCCGTAGCTTGTGAAAAAACATGGACCGGCCTCCTTGAATGGTGAGTGAAACAGCTACAAACTAGAACAGATAATGCGACCCCCGATGAAATGATTCATAGACAACCACCCCATGCTTCACGACACGAAGGGATGGTCATCTTCATAATGAGGGGCGAACGATACTGAAAATCCACATAGCATGTCAACCCCTTTGGCCCAGCCACGCCAGGCAAACGATCGCAGACCGTATCGCATGCGGAACCACACACAGCACCCTGTCAAAGTCATCCATGTCTGGCGGGTGTTTTGCGCCCTGACAATTAAGCCTTCTTCTCCGGTGCACCGGCCTCTACTTCTGTGCAATAATTGTGACTATGCTTCTGAAACGTTGGCTGGTTGGCGATCCACTCAAAACCGCACAAGCTGCAGACGAACGGCTCTCAAAAACTCTCGCGCTGGCGATTTTTTCCTCGAATGCCATTTCTTCCGTCGCCTATGCCACGGAAGAAATACTACTCGTCCTGATCCTTGCGGGAACCGCCGCCATCGCCTGGTCGATCCCCGTCAGCTTTGCGATTCTGTTTCTGGTCGTCGTCCTGACCATTTCCTATCGCCAGATCATCTACGAATACCCGGAGGGCGGCGGGGCCTACATTGTCGCCCGCGACAACTTAGGAGAACTCCCGGCATTGATCGCCGCAGCGGCGTTGATGATCGACTATGTTCTCACCGTGGCCGTCAGCGTGGCAGCGGGGATCGCGGCCCTGACGTCGGCCGTCCCGAGCCTGTTCGAGCATCGTGAAGCCCTGGGACTCGTTGCGAGTCTCTTCATTGTCGTCATGAACCTTCGCGGTGTGCGGGAGTCGGGCAAGTTCTTCGCCGTCCCCACTTACTTTGCCATTGGCGCCCTCGGAGTGATGGTGGTGATCGGAAGCGCCCAGGCCCTGTTCGGC
>VFKF01000099.1 GCA_009885705.1 Nitrospira sp.
CGAGTTCCTCCTGGACGCTGGTGGGGATAATCGGCAGGGCAATGAGTTGCGAGTGGCTATGTTCTAGTGTCGCACCGGCCGACGCACCCTGGTTTTTGAAAATCAGGATGTAGCGGAAACGTAAGTCCTTCTTCAGATCGATCATGCGATCGCGATAGGCCCACAGGACATCCTCGATGCGTTTCGTCGGCATGTCGGCCAGGCTATCGGTATGGCTCGGGGTCTCGATGATCACTTCATGGGCGCCGATCCCGTTCATTCGGTCATAGAGGCCGAGGCCCTCGCGGTCGAGGCCGCCTTCAACTTGGAGTGCGGGAAACTTGTTCGGCACGACGCGCACGGTCCAGTTCGGGCCGTTGGGCTCCAGCGGTTGCGGACGGTAGGCCATGATTTCTTTCGGCGTCAATCGTTCTTGCCCTGGACAAAATGGGCAGAGGGACGCCGCCAAGGGGCGTGCGGCATGCACGGGAACGAAGTCGTGTGGCCGGGCATTCCGTTCCGTTGAAATAATCACCCACCGGCCGACAATCGGATCACGTCGTAAATCAGGCATTTTTTCCTCCAGACGGGCTGGGGGCTAGGGGCGAGAGGCCAGAGGGTAAGTCTTCTCTTCCCTCTCGCCTCGAGCCTCTGGCCTCTCGCCAAAGTTTCATACGCGCCACAGATTCGCTTCAAACTCCGGACCTGGCACGAGAAAGGTCGCAGGCTTGTACTGCGGGTAACGTGCCACTTCCAATTGATGTTCCAGGATCAAAATGGTCATGCGAAGTTCCTGCCCGGGCGTGAGTTGTAAGTCCTTGAACGGCACAGCCAGTTCGAGAATCTGCCGATGACAGATCGATGAGTAAGGGCCGATCTCCTGCCACGATCCGCTGGCCAGTTTTTGCGAGAGAATAAATTGGTTTGTGGATGAGGGCGCGAGTGCACAGGACAGCCGATAGAGGTGCTCGGGTGTGTGCAGCTGCAGCTCGACCGTGAGTCCTGCCTGCCGAGGCTGCGACTGCTCGTCCGGATCGAGCCGGAGATAGAGGTGGTCAAGGCTCCATCCAAACTGGATGTCGGTGAGCACCCCTTCGGCTTTCCACATCGCACCGAGCGGCGGCTGTGTCGTGATCTTTCCTGCACCGCGCCACTCGAAAAAGTCGGTCACGCGCCCGTCGATGGAGGGATTCAGCAACGCAAGCGGCGCGGTCACCAGATCTGTCTCCGGCATGCCGCTGGGACGACAGATCGGTTGATTCAAGAGGTCAGGCGGCGTCAGTCCTGCGATCGTCCAGACGTTGCGAAGGTGGGTACGAAAGAGCCGGTCGAACTCGTCGTTGTAGCCGCAATCGAAATCGTCCCCATACCACCAGAACCAATCACTGCCTTCGGCGGCGTAGAGCTCATCCCAGGCGGCCTGGGCTCGATCTGCTGGGAGCGTCGCAGAAATCTCGGCGAGGCGGGATCGCGTGTGGCTCACCAGATCCCATCCCCGATTGTCTTCCTGATGGCCGATCCAGATTTTATAGTCTTGATTGATCCAGGAGCCCGAATGGAGGTGGCTGACCCGTCGGGAGGCCGGCGCGGCATCGAGCGCGGCAGAAATCGTGGCGGTGGTCGTGCGGATCTCGTGGCCATCGAGCGCGCCGGTCGAGCAAGCCTTATAGAGGAGCGAGAGAAACTGCTCACCTCCCTCGTGGTAATGCTCCCAGGGGTTTTCTCCGTCGAGCACGATCCCGATGGTGACCTGTTCCTGCGGCGCATCGTGAATGATCTGGCGCAGCCGGCGCAGGACATCTTCGGCCGCCATCTCAGGCGTGGTTTTGTGGTAGACGAATCCAAAGGCGTCGGAGATCTCCCGATCCCGAAACAGCATCGTGACGTCCTGGCCGTCCGGCCCGACCTGGTAGGGCTGATAGAGATCCCTGTGGCGTTCCCAGGGTTGCTGGGCCGCGTTGAGCGAACGCACGAGGATGCCTTCGTCCGTCGCGAGCCAGCGCAGACCGACCTTCGGCAACATGGGGATCAGCTCCGGACAGACGGAGCCTTCAGACGGCCAGAGGCCTACCGGAGCGCGGCCGAATGTGGCCGTATGAAACTCGACGGCACGCCGTAGCTGCGTCTCCGCATCTTCCGGCGCATGGAATCGCGAAGGGAGCGGAAGGTCCGGTCTGGCGCGTCTGGTAAAGTCGGTATCAATGACGAGCGGAAGGATCGGATGAAAGAACGGCGTCGTTGTGAGCTCGATTTGCTCACGCTCCATCAGCCGTCGATAGAGCGGCACGATCTCCCGGACTGCGGCGAGCTGGAGGGCCAAGACCTCCTGTTTGTCCTCTTCCGTAAAGCCCCGATTTTTCGCGCGCAGGGCGGCCAGGCGCGGATAGCGACTGACGGTGCCGTAGCCGAACCAGGCGAGGTTGTGCCAGGTCTGCAAGTCCAGCAGATCTTGCGTGGAAAACTGCCGCGCCACCCGCTCCAGTTCGCGGCCTGAGACGTCCGTTCCGCGCTTCACGAGCAATTCATGGTAGCGCGGGTAGGGGCGCACCATCGTGGCCCAATTGGCAGAGAAAAAATGGCGGATGAGAAAGGCTTTTTCTTCCGGACGAAGGTCCGCTGCCGGACGCTGCGCATGGTCGAGAAAGAGGTCGCGTACGGCTCCTGATCCGACTTCGTGTAGTTGTCGTAGAAGCGAGGGGGTAAAGTTGAACGTGGCGTTGATCGAGGGGAACTTCTCCAGCACATAGGCCATGTCGTAGTAGGCCTTGGTGGCATGGAGCCGCACCCAGGGCATGCTGGCAGACCCGCGCCCGCGATGCGGAGTCTCCCGCCGCATTCCGCGACGCGTGAGGCTATCGACCAGGGCGGCGTCGAC
>VFKF01000127.1 GCA_009885705.1 Nitrospira sp.
CTTCGACGACTTCGTGGACCTGCGCGAGGAGGATGCGAAAAAGCGGAGCGAGCAGGAGCAGTTCGTGAAGATCGTGCGCGAGGTCTACGGACAGCACCGGTGCGATGCCTCCAAGAGGATCACCGACGCGCGGGTGAACGACGACGGCTCACCCATCAACGATTGTCTGGGGCATCCGAACGGCAGTCTGATCGACAACATCGAGGACGTCGATACGGTGGTCGGATGGCTGGCGGAGTTCCGGCGGCCGCATGGCTTTGCCATTTCCGAAACCCAGTTCGTCGTGTTCATCCTCAATGCCTCGCGCCGTCTCTTCAGCGACCGGTTCTTCACGTCCAGCTTCCGTCCGGAATTCTACACGTCGTTCGGCGTCGAGTGGGTCATGCACAATGGACCGGGTCCGGAGCAGATGGAGCAGGGAAAACCGAACGGTCACACACAGCCGGTTTCTCCCATGAAACGAGTGCTCTTGCGCACGATGCCGGAGCTGGCGGGCGAACTGCAGGGCGTCGTGAACGTGTTCGATCCCTGGGCCAGGGACCGGGGAGACTATTACAGCCTGAATTGGAAGCCCAAGGCAGAGGCGGAAAAAGATGAGGCGTTCGGGGGCGGTCAGGTGCCCTCCTTGCTCGCAGAGCCCCCACGATAAAAATGATTGGAAGGGCACCCACGTTGGTCCTGTGCTCCCGGAACGCGCGCCCTGAGAAGGGCCTCGTTCGACGGCCGCAGCTAGACCAACATGAGTGCCCTTCCAAGAGAGGAGAAGCAAGCAAGCTTGGAAGGAACAATTAGATCGACTGTGGTCGCTCGATGCGCGCAGTGGAGGGCAGCCTCGACCGCTCCCTTCAGTAGATGTTGGGGGAGAGGATGAGGGGGGCCTAGTCGTCCTCTTGCTCGCGGAACGCATCCGGGATTGTCTGTCTGGTTGGATGGTCGATCTGGTCTATCTGGTTCTTCCAGATGAATTTCCGGTCCGGCCAACCAGACAAACCAGACAGACCTTCCCTTGTCCGGCCAACCAGACAAACCAGACAGACCTTCCCTTGTCCGGCCAACCAGATGAACCAGACAAACATTCCCCGCTCATTCTCGCGCAACGCGCAGGGGCTCGTTTGTCTTGTCTATTTGGTTATTTGGTTTCTCTGGTTCAGGCAACCAAACAAACTAGATCAACCAGAAAAACCAGACCAACCAAACAGACCAGATGAACCAGACAAACATTCCCCGCCTGCTGGATGTGGGGCAAGAGTAGGGAGTCGGCAGATTGATGCGCTTTACGTTGCTATGGTAACGTAAAGCCTTGTGAGGGAGGTGCATTATGGCTGTTCAGAAGCTCAGCAGCAAGAATCAGATTGTCATTCCGAAGGAAGCCCGACAGGCGATGGGTGTCAAAGGCGGCGATGAGTTGCTGGTCGTCGTGAAGGACGATCTCACGCTGGTGATGCCAAAGCCAAAGCGTTATGTGAAGACCCTACAGGGGATGGCTAAGGATGCGTATCCTGCCGGCTATCTGAAGCGAGAGCGCCGGTCGTGGTAGGCGTTTCCTTGCAAGGCCTTCCACCGGAACGTGAACGAATCGGTATCGACACCAACCTGTTTATCTATTTCCTTGAAGATCATCCGCGATACGGGGCGTGGTGCGCGTCCTTGTTCGATCGAATCGAACGGGGCCATAATCACGCGGTCACTTCGACCGTCACGCTTCTCGAACTGTTGGTTCAGCCCTATCGTGACCAGAAGGAAGAGTTAGCGCAGAAGATCTTTGCCCTCACCACCACGTACCCAAAAATCGAGTGGGTGCCGGTGACGCTGAATGTGGCCGATCGCGCAGCTGAACTACGGGCTCGCTATCGCCTCAGCACACCCGACGCCATTCAACTCGCCACGGCCATCGGCTACAAGGCCACGCGCTTCTACGGAAATGATCGTGCCCTGCGACGAGTAAAAGAGATCGAGTGTATCCTCGTGGATGATCTGACCTAGCCTCGGCTGTCCTTCCGTCATTCGTCTATCGTAGCTCGTTGTTCTTGCATGCCGCTTCACGCTTTCTACTCCTGCTATCAGCTATCAGCCATACGCTCCTAACGCGTCTGTCGGATCGTCTTGTCTCCCGCCGCCGGTTTCGCGAATTCGAATTTCAACGCATTGACCCTCGCCAGGTAGCTGCCCACGTCGTGGTCGCCGCATCGTTGGCTGGGAGTCAGCCGGAACCCGCGTGACGCATAAGCATGGCCGGCTCCGGCTCCACAGAGGTGAATCAAGGCCGCGAGGTCCTGCTTCTGCCTGAGCGTGATCTTGCCGCCGAGTCTGGTGCCGATGGCTTTAGCGACCGCGCGATCGAGCGAGGCCGAGGTCACTTCGATGGCATGGCTCGGCACGACGCGGGTGTAGAGGCTGTTGAACCAACAGGAATTCAGATCGTTCCAGGGGCCGTCTTCGACCACCACATGGTCGTGGATGCAGTAGCGCGTCGCCTCACGGAAGGTCCCGTCGGTAATCTGATACATGCCGACCGCGCTCGACGCAGGCTGGTACCATTCGAATGGATTCCAGGAGAGATGCCAGCGCCAATAGGTCCGCGCCACAGGATTGCCCGCCCCCTCTGTCTGCGCCAACGCCGCCAGCAGTTCAGCGGTGATGACGGGGGTCGCATGTTCGCGGAAGAGCGAGCCGTATTCTTTCCAGGTCTCCATGGGGCGCTTGTTGAGGGCCCGGTCCAGGGGAAAGAGGATTTCGCTTGGCTTGTTGAAGGCGTGATAGGCCCAGTTGAGGCCGAGCCACATCAGGAGCAGGAAGACGGCGATCAGGACAGCCCGCATCGTCGGCGGCGACTTGAGCACGGCCTTCATCACGCGACGGAAATTCTTCCACCGTGCGAGCAGAAACTGCCAGAAGGCTCTGACCGATCCGCGACGCCTGCGCGTCGTTCGGCGGCGGGGACGTTTGGGGGAGTGGCGATTGGGACGAGAGGACATGGGGGACAATATACCCGATTGGAGAGGGAGAGCGGGGCCTGGCACTCACCTTCAGAGGGGGGATGCCGTCGCGGTTCGCGCACCGACCTCCCGGACCGATCCTTCCGGGCTTCTCCGGGTGGAAGCCTTCTGGAATTCCCGCCGCCACGGTCTCGTGGCTCTGGTCAGTTCCAGCTTTCCTTCCCGGTGAAGCCTCGGTGGATACCTCGGTCCTCCGGTCAGGCGAGCAACCCGCGACGGCATCCCCCAGTGAGTGCCACCTGTGAAAAAAAGTAATGGGATATTGAGAGGGAAGGGGGAAATGCGAGCGAGCTTGGAGGGAGCATTAATATGCGGGTCCTGTCACTGACCAGCCCAACCGGCTTCGCACCCCGCCCGGTGTAGGGACCCCGCTGCAGGCGGTTGGGCGCCCAGGTCAGTGCCACCCGCAAAGAAAATTTTGCAGCAGTGGGGAAGAGGGAAACGAGCAAGCTTGGAAGGGAGAGGGGGCGGCCTAGATGGTTTCCTGTGTTCGTGCAACGCGCGATCTCAGAAGATTCTCACCCCGCGCTAAGGGTAGATCACGGCGTGCCAGTGAGTGGGTGGATGGATGCGAGTACTGTGTGCAGTGGGAGGCGTAGGTGGGATATGGGGCTATTTCGCTATGGATTTTGCGAGCTTAATCGGGATAGCGAGAGATCGTCCACTCAATTGGATCAAGTGGCGTATTGCTTGTCACCCGATAGCCAACTAACGTACGTTCGGTTTCTTCTATGGCAAAGGCGCCGATACCTGAAGCGGGCTGTGATGTGCCCAATGCAAATCCTATCAGTCCTACCGGTCTGAGATCACCCAGGCTTTTCTTGACAGGAACAGTATTCCATCGAAATCTAAGCAATGCACCTTCGACTCTTCCCGAAAAGGTTAGGAGTTCATCTGCTCCTTTTGCCTCGCCTAAAACCATTCCATCGTCTTGGCAGGTTATGATGAGATCTGATCCATTACTTTGTTTGTATCTTCCAACGAGTCGAGTTGGCGCAATTGGCGATATCGCAATGGCTTCTGCCTCGGTCTGGCGCCACTTAAGTATGGTTTTTACCTTCCCCTCCAACTCTTCTGTCTTGTCAATCTCTATACGGCGATTTTTCCGGATTCTGCCCAGGCATGTATCAACATTCTCGTGAACGTCTTCCTGTTGTCTGGCTTTTTCTAGGAGATCCGTTGCCTGCTTTTCAAACCCAGCGTCAATTAAATAGGCAGCCATGTTTGCCATAGCGAGTGTATTGTTTTGATCAGCCGCATTTGTGAAATAGTCGACGCTTGTCATTGTAAGATCAAGAGATCTTGCCTCAACGCCAGCGTTATTTGCAGCATATGGATTCGCCCCTCGTTCAAGGACTTTTTTATAGTGGGCGGTTTCAAGTTCCAAGTGCAACGGGTGAATGATGGCGCAATTGCGCATAGACTTCCAGGGGCGTGGCAAAGTCCAAACATTTTCGTGGGCGTGTGTTCAACCGA
>VFKF01000531.1 GCA_009885705.1 Nitrospira sp.
CCCATGGGCACATAGGTGCCGACGGGGGTGAGTTGTCCGCGTTCGGCGATGTCGCTGGGGGAGTAACTCGGTGCGAGATCGTTCACCACATACATCGGGCCGTCGAGCGGGATCAGGGAGCGGATGCCGTTGGCGTAACGTCCGGTCGTTCCGATCTCCACGTAGCCGGAGAGCGTCCGCGTAGTGCCGAGTAATTCCGCCGTCTGGCGGGCCATCTCCGTTTTCTGCTTGTGCAAGGCAGGCAGGCCATAGGTGGCTTCCGACAAGAAGGGTTTGATGGTTGAGAGGCGCTGCTGGAGCGTCGTGTAGATCAGCTGATCGGAGCCGGACTCGTTCGTCAAATCGATGATCAATTGATGGAACCGGTCTTCGGGATAGAGGTGGTAGACGTTTTGGAGAAAGAGGAAGAAGCGGTCGCGCGCGCGCTGGTCGCCATAGACGGCGCGGAAGTTAGAACGAGAAGCCGGCGAGACTGCAGGCACGGTTGACGGTTTGGCGTCCATGCCGGCCTCGGCCAGATCCATCAATCGCCAGAATGGTGCGAGTGAGGATGAGCCCTTCGGCGGCCATGTCCAAGAGTGCGAACCGGCAACCGTCGCCAGCGCAGCCAGGGTGTATTTGAATGCGGTCCGCCGTGAGATGTGAGATGAGGTTGCCATGGCCCGCTCCTTTGCGGCGGCACGAAATACAGTCGCCTGTGCTGTAGTATAGGCGTTTCGTCGCGCCGCTCAAGAAGAATTCCGTAGTGCGCAGGAATCCGACCCCCGCGATCCACCGCCTCAACGTATTTCAGAATCCAGTATTGTGGGGTATGATCCCGGCAGCGTATTGCCGGACCGTCTGGTCGTTTGTGAAGCGGGAGAGGATACGATCATGCGTGACACACAACAGGTCATCGAGCATATTCGGCAGGCCTTTCGAGGCACCGAGCGTCCTGGAGACGCCTTTTTGCAGGGCAGTCACGAGGGCTGTGAGCCGGGTGAGTCGGTCGCCCCCTTCATAGGCGTCGCCGATTGGTCGCAGCTCGACGCCGAGATCCTCGATGCGAGCTATACTGCGCTCAGTTTCTTTTCCGAAGGGGGCTTTCGATGTTTCCTGCCGGCCTATCTGATCGCAGACCTGGAAGAGCGGTTGCAGACTGCCGATCCGGTGTTTCATCTCACGAATGGTTTTTCAGACAAGGTCGTCAAGATTCCTGCGGGGCAACGAATCTATGAGAAGAGGATCGGTAAATCGGCGTTCGTGAATCCGCAGCGGTATGGGGCGATGACCTGGCAGGATCATGCCCGCCGCCAGCTCTCCGTCTTTACCAGAGAGGAAGCCGGGGCTATCGTGGCCTACCTGGAATATAAACGGGATGCAGATTCTCACGGACTCAATGCGCAAGAGATCAATGCGGCCCTCGACGGTTTCTGGCGTGACCGGGCTGCGACGGGGCCGACTCAGCACGCGATCAGTCGGCATCTAAAGGAAGAAGCCGATTATCTGAACGATATCACGAGCGGAACGAGTGACTAAGAAGGGGTAGATCCCATGGCGAACGGTCGACTGACTCCGGCGAAGATCATGCAGCTCGGGATGGGGTTTTGGGGATCGAAGACGCTTCTCAGCGCGATTGAGCTCGGGCTCTTTACGGAACTCGCCAAAGGACCGCTAGATGGGGAGGCATTGACGAAGCGGCTCCAACTCCATCCTCGCAGCGCGAAGGATTTTTTCGATGCGTTGGTGGCTCTCGGCATGTTGAAGCGGACCGGAGCGAGGTACGCCAATACGCCGGAGACAGCCAAGTTCCTGGATCGATCGAAGCCTTCATACGCCGGTGGCATCCTTGAAATGTGCAATGCGCGGCTCTATCCGTTCTGGGGTTCGCTGACCGACGGCCTTCGTACCGGCCAACCGCAGAACGAGGTCAAGACCGGCGGAGACTTTTTCGGCACGCTCTATGCGGATCCCCAGAGGCTGGAGGGATTTCTGAGAGCCATGACCGGCCTCAGCATCGGCTCCGCGCAGATCATCGCCAAGAAGTTTCCCTGGAAGAAGTATAAGACGTTTGTGGATGTCGGTTGTGCGCAAGGCGGCGTCGCGGTTGAGATCGCGCTCGCGCACAAGCATCTGACCGGTGGGGGGATGGATCTGCCGGTTGTGCAGCCGGTGTTCGAGGCCTATGCGCGGGAGCGTGGCGTCGCGCAGCGGCTGCGCTTTCACTCCGGAAATTTCTTCAAAGACTCCTTGCCGACGTGCGACGTGATCATCATGGGGCATATTCTTCACGACTGGAATCTGGACGAGAAGAGGCTGCTCCTCCGCAAGGCGTATGAGGCGCTGTCCCCGAAGGGTGCGATCATCGTCCACGAAGCCCTCATCGACGACGCGCGGAAACAGAACGCATTCGGGCTGCTCATGAGCCTCAATATGCTCATCGAAACGCCCGGCGGGTTCGACTTCACCGGCGCGGACTGCCGGAAGTGGATGAAAGAAGCCGGGTTCAAGCGGACGCAAGTCGCCCGTTTGGCCGGACCGGACGGGATGGTCGTGGGATTCAAGTGAAGAGCGCTACGCGAGACAGGTGGAAATGGTCTATCTGGTTCTCTGGTCCGTCCGGTTACTGGTATTCAGCCACACACACCAAGCAGACCGAACAGAGTCAATGGACAATTCAGGCTGGCAGACCTTCTCTTCATCCTGCTAGAATTTCCCGCCATGTCGGTCGAAACCTTTACCGCGCAAGTTGAATCGGTTACGCATCTCACGCAGGACGTGAGCGAACTCGACTTGCGATTGATCGAGCCGAAGTCCATCACGTTCAAGCCCGGGCAGTTCATCTCCTTCGAGATGCCGCATCCGCAGACCGGCCGTCTCATGACGCGGGCCTATTCTATTGCCTCGCAGCCCAGCCGCGCCGACGTCATCACCCTGCTGTTCAACCTCGTGCCGGGCGGCGCCGGCTCCGGCTTTCTATTCGACCTCAAGGTAGGGGATAAGACATCCTTTAAGGGGCCGGCGGGAAGTTTCTATTTGAGAGAAGATCTCGGGCGCGATCTCCTGTTCATCGCCAACGGCACCGGCATCACACCGATCCGATCCATGTTGCTGGCAAATGCAGAACGTCCCGATCCGAAGCCGGCGACCCTGTTCTGGGGTCTGCGGAGCCAGCGGGACCTGTATTATCAGCATGAGTTGGCCGAGTTAGCGGAGCGGATTCCGACTCTGACCGTCGTCACAACATTGTCCCGTCCCGAGCCTGGCTGGTCGGGCGCTTCAGGCCGCGTCCTCAGATTGATCGAAGAGCGAATCGCGTCAGTCAAAGATGTGGCTGTCTACCTCTGCGGGAATAGCGCCATGATCGCCGAGGCCAAGGCATTGCTGCAGCAAAAAGGCCTCTGCCCCATCTATCGAGAAAAGTATTACGACGACGCGGGCGCATCGAAAGAGTGAAGGGCGGCCATGTACCGGCTGAAAGATAAAGTCGCGATTGTGACGGGCAGCAGCAGCGGGATCGGCAAAGCGATCGCGCTGCGGTTTGGCGCCGAAGGTGCGAAGGTCGTTGTCACAGCCAGGCGGATGGCGCTCTGTGAGCAGACGGTCGGGCAGATCGTGAATGCGGGTGGCGCGGCCTGGGCCATTCAGACCGATGTGGCCGACGAGCGCCAGGTCGAACAGCTGATCGCGCAAACCGTGAATCGCTATGGGCGGCTCGACATTCTGGTGAACAATGCGGGGGTCATTGCAGGTGGGCGGCTTGCCGAAACGACGACCAAGGCGTTTGACGAGGTGATGAACGTGAATCTTCGCGGCACCTTCTTCTGTTGCCGGGCCGGATTTACGCAGATGAAGCAGCAGGGCGGGGGAATGATCATCAACATGTCGAGCGTCGCCGGCTTGCAAGCCTGGGCCGGCACCGGCACCTACAGCGCCTCGAAGCACGGCATCCTGGCCTTGACGAAATCCCTGGCCGACGAAGGCCGCCCCCATCACATTAAAGTCAGCGCCATCTGCCCCGGTGGCGTGGCCGACGAACTCGTGGATGCCTCTTCGGAAGAGATTCTCCGGAGCGAGAAGATCGATCCGTTCGATGTCGCGGAGACCGCCGTCTATCTGGCGACCTTGGGCAAATATTCCGTGGTGCATCAGATCGTCATCGATCGACTGGGCGCAGACTGGTGACGAGCGTTCCATCGACGACACCAAATCAGCCGCGGCAGGCTGCGATCCTCTTCATCCTCATCACCGTCATGCTCGACGTGCTCTCCTTCGGGATCATCATTCCCGTCTTGCCGAAGCTCGTCGAAGACTTCATGGGAGGCGACACCGCGCAGGCCGCCGTGATGTACGGCCTCATGGGCACAGCCTGGGCGCTGATGCAGTTCGTCTGCTCGCCGATTCAAGGCGCGCTGTCCGATCGCTTCGGCCGTCGGCCGGTCGTGCTGTTGTCGAATCTCGGCCTCGGCCTCGACTACATCTTCATGGCGCTCGCGCCGAGCGTGACCTGGCTCTTCGTAGGCCGGGCCATTTCCGGCATCGCCTCATCCAGCTTCAGCACTGCCGGCGCCTATATCACCGATGTGACCCCGCCGGAAAAGCGGGCCGCCGGCTTCGGGATGATCGGTGCGGCCTTCGGCCTCGGCTTCGTGCTGGGGCCCGCAGTCGGCGGTCTGCTCGGGGTGATCGATCCGCGCCTTCCGTTCTGGGGCGCAGCGGCGACGAGTTTGGCGAATGCCTGTTACGGATTTTTCGTCCTGCCGGAATCGCTCCCGCGCGAGAAGCGTATGGCCTTTGCGTGGAAGCGGGCCAATCCGGTCGGCTCGCTCGTCCTGCTCCGGTCGCACCGCGAACTCTTCAGTCTGGCAGCCGTCGTGTTCCTCGGTTATCTCGCACATGCGATCCTGCCGAGTGTTGCCGTGCTTTATGTGGGCTATCGTTATGGTTGGGATGCGACAGCGGTCGGTTTCATGCTGGCCGGGTCCGGTGTCAGCACGATGCTGGTGCAGGGTGTCCTGATCAAGCCGCTGACGAGGTGGTTCGGGGAGCGCAGGACCCTGCTGATGGGACTGAGCTGCGGAGCCATCGGGTTTTCGGTCTATGGGTTCGCGCCCAGCGGGTGGATCTATTGTGCCGGTATTCCGGTCATGGCCTTCTGGGGCATGGCTGGTCCGTCCGCGCAGTTTTTCATGACCCGCCGCGTGAGCGCCTCGGAACAGGGCCAGCTCCAAGGGGCCATCGCGAGCCTCTCCGGTATCGCCGGTCTCATTGGGCCAAGCCTCTTTACGCAAACCTTCGCCTTCTTCATCTCCTCCGACTCTGTTCTCAGCACTCAGGACTCAATGCTCAGCACTGCCTGGTATTTCCCCGGCGCGCCGTTTCTGTTGGCGTCACTCTTGTTGCTGCTGGCTATGGCACTGGCCTGGAGGGCGACGAGGCCAGCCGATTGACAGAGATTCGAACGGCCAGTAGTCTAAGAACAGAAGGAGGATTCATCATGCCCATTCTTCTTGCTCTGTTTCTTGTCCTTGCCGTCGTCGCTCCATTACAAGCCGCAGAAGACACGCAAACATCTGCCACGTCCGCGGTCAAGGCCGATGTGATGTATTGGGAAGGCGAAGAAGTCATTGTGAAAGAGGTGTCCGGCCGGGAGCTGCGCTTGCGCGTGACCGCGGAGACGAAAATCACGGGCGTTGCAGGCGGACGATTGAAAACCGGCGACAAAGTCGCGGCACAGGTTGCATCCGACGGCCATGCCCTTTCGATTGCGGTCCAGATTCCGGATGGCGGGATGGCCCCCGGGGCACGCTGACCAGCAGTCTGTCGATCTGTCCGTGGTGTCTGCCTGGCTATCGGACCGTTTTCATCTGAAGATTGGTGCGGCACCATCCGGTCCTGGCTGAGCGGCGATGAGTGCCAGTTTGTCTTCTCTCCGGAGTGATTTGATCGCGGCCTCTCGTGTCAGCGCGGCGCTTTTGCTGTCCAGATGCTCGGTATATCGTACGGTGACCGGGCCGCGGTGTTTCGTGTATTTGGCGCCTTTGCTTGTCCCATGTTCTTCCACTCGCCGCGCGAGATCGTTCGTGATGCCTGTGTAGAGGCTGCCGTCCGAGCATTCCACGATATAGACGATCCACGTCATGCCGATGATTCCATTGTGTGCCAAGCGCTGGCCCGCGATGTATTGCAGAAATGGAGCGCGCGTCAGTGTGCGAAGTCGATTGTATCAGGGTGATGGTCGATCTGCAGAAAAGAGCCAGTGCTCAGGTGTTTCGAGATCGGAGATTGGGAACCTGGCCGAGCTCATGACAGGGTCACGGGTGTGGTTTCAGCTCTAACGATCGACATTCGGTTTCGTCAGGGGTCTGGTTTCTCAAACGATAGTTCGTCTTGTCGGTGCCGCAGATTGCTTTTGTGACTTTCTGTTTGTCCATCTGTTGCGTATGCTCTTTTTGGTGCAGGGGTCGAATGCTCCTGCCAGTTACAGATATCGCGGGGGGCTGTATGGCAGAACCGGAGTACGTCTTTCATCGAGTAGAAGATCAACGGGAACTGGAGCGGCTTCGCGCCATCGAGCGGGTGTTCGATCCGGCGAGTCGGCGGCGGTTGCTGGCCGCTGGCGTACAATCAGGCTGGAGATGTTTGGAGGTGGGGCCCGGAGCCGGTTCGGTTCTCAGTTGGATGAGCGAAGTGGTTGGGCCGGCGGGACGAGTGGAAGCAGTCGATCTCTCCACCAAGTTCCTGCCAGGTACATGGCCGTCGAATGTGGCGGTGCGGCAAGGCGACATTCGTACGGTACCGCTGGACGACGCGTCATTCGATCTCGTCCATGCCCGGTACGTGCTCATCCATCTGCCTGACTTTCATGTGGCATTGTCGCGGATGCTCGCATCCCTCAAACCGGGCGGATGGCTGATAGTGGAAGAGCCTGATTTTTCTGCCTCGCGAGGCGTGACGGGCGAGGTCACGCAGATGGAGGCGGTGCAGAGAGTCAACCAGGCCATCAAGGTGATGTATGACGCATTGGGGATGGACTACGCCCTGGGGCTCATGTTGCCCTCGCTCTTGCAGCACAGAGGCGTGACCGGACTGGTGGTGGAGAATGACGCGCCCCTCTCCTCAGGCGGGTCCGGTATGGCGACGATCATGAAGATGTCGGCGCGGCAATTACGCGAGAAATATTTGGCAACCGGCGTCGTGACGGAAGAGGACCTCGACCTGTATTGCCGCTTCGCCGATGATCCCCAGGCCTGGGCGATCTACTATGCGACCGTGGCGGTGAGCGGTCGGAAGCCCTGACAGACCCCACCGCAATCTTGACAGGTTCATGTGTCAGGTCTAGCCTGATTGGCCAGGTATAGTTCGAAGACGTGCCGGAAGATTATCCACCGAGGAGGGCGAAGCATGAACCAAAAGAGACGTATTCACGATGCGGTCGTGGGAATTGTGGTGACGGCAGGAGTCGCGTTGGGACATTATGTCAGCGCCCATTGGCTGATTCTGCCTGCCGTGATCGGTGTTACGCTGATCCAGAGCGGGATCACGGGGTTTTGTCCGGTCTACTTCCTGCTAGACCGTCTCCTTCCCTCCGAGGGCGCATCCGACTCGTCCAGCTGCTGCGCTAAGTAAACGAAGCCATTCAGAGCGTCTGTCTGTTCCCTGATCAGCGCTGTGACGGGGATGCACTGTTTTCATGGACTCTCACCACCGAGTTTGTTACGACAGGCCATAACACTTCTGGAGCCGATGCACTGTGTCCCTGATCCACGGCCTGTCCTTCACACATCTTCGCGGTGACCTCTACGGCGGTCTCGTGGCGGCGGTGGTCGCATTGCCGCTGGCGCTGGCCTTCGGAGTGGCGTCCGGAGCCGGTGCGACCGCCGGGCTCTATGGCGCGATCTTCGTCGGACTCTTCGCCGCGCTGTTCGGCGGGACTCCGGCCCAGGTGTCCGGTCCCACCGGACCGATGACCGTCGTCATGGCCGGGCTCATTGCGCAATTCGGACAGGAGCCGTCGCTGGCCTTCACCGCCGTCATCTTAGGCGGCGGCTTGCAGATTCTTCTTGGCCTGAGCGGCATCGGACAATACATCACCCTCATGCCCTATCCCGTCATCTCCGGGTTCATGAGCGGGATCGGGATGATCATTATCATTCTTCAGATCGGTCCGCTCGTCGGCCATGCCGCCGATGCAGGGGGCGTTCTCGCCACGCTGGCCATGCTGCCCTCGTTCGTGGCCCATCCGATTGTGGATGCGCTGGTCCTCGGCCTGGTGTCGTTGGCCGCTGTCTATGGCACGCCGGAATGGGTCGGGAAGATTGTCCCTCCGCCGTTGCTCTCGCTACTCGCCGGCACAGTCCTTGGTGTGCTGGCCTTTCCCGGCGCGCCCGTCATCGGCGCGATCCCCACGCATTTCCCCATACCGGTCCTTCCCAGTCTGCACCTCGATGCGGTCAAAGTGGTGATTGGCCAAGCCATCGTGTTGGCGGTCCTTGGCAGTATCGACAGTCTGCTGACCTCGTTGGTCTGCGATAATATGACCCGCACCCGCCACGATTCCAATCGCGAGTTGATCGGGCAGGGGGTCGGCAACGCCGTGGCCGGTTTCTTCGGGGGATTACCCGGCGCCGGCGCCACGATGCGCTCCGTCGTGAATATTCGCACCGGCGGGCGGACGCCCATCTCGGGATCGTTCCATGCCCTGATCCTGCTGGCGGTGCTCCTCGGACTCGGGCCCTTGGCAGAGCGGATTCCACTCGCCGTATTGGCCGGCATCCTTGTCAAAGTCGGCGTCGACATCATCGACTGGCGCTTCCTCAAACATGTCGTCCAAGCGCCCCGCGCGGATGTGACGATCATGGTGGTGGTCTGCGGCATGACCGTCTTGGCGGACCTGATTATGGCCGTGGCGGTTGGCCTGGTGTTGGCCAGTGTGTTGTTTGTGAAACGGATGGCGGATCTTGAATTGATGAACCTCCGGGTGATCACTGCCCGGACAGGGGAATCCTCGCTCACCGAAGAGGAAGCGTCCGTGCTCGGGCGCCACGAGGGCCAGATCATTCTCATCCATATCGACGGTCCGATGAGTTTTGGCTCAGCCAAGGATATGGTGCGTCGACTTGAAGGCGTCTCGCGGTGGAGCAGTTTCCGGGTCGTCGTGCTGGACTTGTCAGACGTCCCCGCCATCGATGGCACAGCGGCTCTGGCGGTGGAGGACATGATTCGGATGGCCCAGTCCTATCACCAGCATCTGGTGCTCGTCGGGATGCAACCAGTCGTGACCAAGGTGCTGGCGGGGCTCGGTGTGTTGCAGTTGTTACCGCCGGATCATCACCATGCCAGACGGCTCGATGCGCTCCGGCATGCGGCGCAATTGGCAGTGCCGACTTCCGAACAACCGCATTCCGCTTCCGGGCCGCGCTAGCACAATCATCGCGAGAATGTTGTCCTGAAATCCACAAATCGTTTCTCGATCGGTGGGACCTTGTGTACAGTGTGCCTCAGGAAGGTGAGGACACGTATGGGAAACGACAGTGCAGGCAAAGACAAGTTCATCAATTTTCGCGAGCATGCCAGGCTCCGCATCCCGGTCCCCTTTACCTGTTCCATCGCCAGAAAAGGCGTGACACGCTGGTTCAGCAAGGACAGTCTTGGAATCGGTGTGGTCTACGACGTCTCGATGAAGGGAGCCCGCGTGTCGAGCGAAGCCTCCATCAAGCCGGGCGATCAGGTGATGGTGACCTTGCAGTTACCCAAACAGCTCGCACCGGTCGCCGTTGAGCGCGCCACGGTCCGCTGGGC
>VFKF01000456.1 GCA_009885705.1 Nitrospira sp.
CCGATCAACTGCTCGTGCGTCCCGTCTTCGACGACGCGACCGTGATCGACGACAATGATCCGGTCCACGCCGTGAATTGTGGAGAGGCGATGGGCAATGATGATCGTTGTCCGCCCCTTCGTGAGATCGTCCAGCGCCTCCCGGATCTTGACCTCGGTCTCCGTATCGATATTGGACGTGGCCTCGTCGAACATGACGATCGGAGGATCCTTCAGGATGACACGGGCGATCGACACCCGTTGCCGCTGCCCGACCGACAGCTTGACGCCTCGCTCTCCGATCCAGGTATCGTAGCCTTCAGGAAGTGCCATGATGAAATCATGGGCGCGAGCAACCTTCGCCGCCGCCTCAACCTCTTCCTGCTCTGCCGACAGATCGCCATACAGGATGTTCTCTCTCACGGTACCGTTGAACAGGAACGGCTCTTGTTGGACGAGCCCGATCTGACTGCGAAGAAAGGCGAGGGGCAGATCGCGGATATCGTACCCATCGATGGTGATGGCGCCCTCTGTCACATCGTAAAACCGCATCAATAATTTAAGCGTCGTGCTCTTACCCGCGCCACTCGGACCGACCAGCGCAACCCGCTCTCCCGCACGGACGGATACGGTCACGTCGTGCAAAATCGGCGAATCGGGCCGATAATGAAACCCGACGCGAGCAAAGGCGACTTCCCCTCGTACCCGAGGCACCGGGACTTTCGCGTCTGGCCGATCCCTGACATCCGGCACGAGGTCGAGAACTTCGAATACCCGCTCGCTTGCCGCCAAGGCATGCTGCAGCATATGGTTCACCGAGTGAATCTGATTGATCGGGACATAGAAGAGCGCCAGGTATGAGGTGAACATCACCAGTTCACCCACGGACAGCCGATGCGCGAGGACTTCTGCGGTGCCGAACCAGAGTACCATCGCCCCGCCAAGACTGCCGATCAGCATCATGCCCGGGGAATAGAAGGACCAGAGATACATGGCTTTTAACGTATCTTGCCGACAGCGGTCGCTCTTCCGATCGAATCGCTCCTGCTCGTACGGCTGACGATTGAATCCCATCGTCTCTCGGATACCGGCCAACACGTCCTGCAAGAGCGCGTTCAATTCGGCTGCGCCCTTTCGAATCACGCGATAATGCCCATGGACACGTTTGGTAAAGAGCGCCGCACCCACGATTAAGAGAGGAATCGGCACAAGGGCCAACAAGGCTAGCTTCCAGTTGAGCATGAACAGGACGATCATGATCCCGATCAGCGTCAATCCTGCCGTAATGATCTCTTCGAGGCCGTCGACGAAGATGCGCTGCATGTGCTCGGTATCGTTCAAGACCCGCGACATGATCTCGCCCGTCGGACGATTTTCGTAGAAGCTGATCGAGAGTCGTTGGAGGGCGGAAAATACCTGGACATGCAGGTCATGGACGACTTGCTGCTCCAGTCCGTTATTCATCCTGATACGCATCGACCCGCAGAAATTCCGCAACAGATAGGCGGCGCAGAGCGCGAGAAACACCCATGACAGGAGCTGGACTTTCCCTGCCTGAATCACGTCGTCGATGATCACTTTGATGAGCCACGGCGGCACCAACTCGAAAGCGGTGGCTAACCCGGCGAACAGAAAGGTGCCGATCACCATGGCACGGTGCGGGCTGAGGTACTGGAGCACGCGAAGGAGGGTTTTCACAAGGAGGGTCTATTCACGGCTGGTTAAATGACCGGGGTCGAGTCTTTTTGCCAATAGCGACTGAACTCGTCGAGTTGCGTCAGCGTCGACATATCGGTCATCCGGTCCAGGAACAGTTTACCGATCAAATGATCCATCTCATGTTGAATACAGACCGCGTAGAGACCGGTCGCTTCGATATCGATCGATTTGCCATCACGATCCAGCGCCTGCACTCGCACCACAGCCGGACGCGTCACCTTCCCGCGCAACCCGTCGACACTCAGACAGCCTTCCCAATTCTCCTCCTGCTGCGGACCATAGAACACGATCTTGGGATTGATGAGCACGGTATTGGGAAAACTGTCCTCACCGTCGCCCTCACAGCCCAGCACGACCAGTTGGATCGAGCGAGACACTTGTGGCGAGGCCAACCCGATACCAGGCTCATCCAACATGGTTTCAAACAGATCGTCGATGAAACGTTGCAGCTCTTTTGTGCGAATATCGCGAGGATCGACCTTCGCCGCGATCTGGCGGAGGATTGGATTACCGAGCTTTGCAATCGGAAGAATAGCCATGGAACGAACCTATACTCCTTCTAACATGTCATGAGAGGAACGCGAGGTCTCAGAAAATATAACACAGGGTTTTTCAGCCCCGCAAGGCAGAGCCCGATGAGACAATACATGAAGGTTCGAAGTTCACGGTTGAGGTGTGCCTCACTTCGAACCAAGAACCTCGAACCTCTCGCACTCCTATCGGCTACGCCCCGTCCTCTTCGGATCCGGCATTTCAAACGTATCTTTTTGCCCGTTCCACCATTCCGACCATTCGACCGTCCATTCTTGACGGTCTTGCTTGGACGAGGTCTCCCAATCGTGGAACTCGCTTTCATGCCTGGTCAAAATCCAGAGGGACTGCACTGCCGAAAGGGCCACGAACCGTTCCTCATCGCCGATCGTTCCGATCAGAATGGGTACGACGGCCTTCTCCCTGACATAGCGGGACTCAAAAGCGGCCGCTTTCCGAATCGACGAATTTTGATCCTTCGCCATCACCTCAATCGCCTCCACGGCTTTGGCCGCGTCCAATCGCACCGCCACCCGCAACGCATGTTCGCGCACCCGCGGGATCTCATTCGGCTCTTTGGCGGCGGCAACGAGGGCGGGAACCGCCGAGACCGCCTTCAACATCGAAATCGTTTCAATCACGTTGTAGCGAATCCGCGGGCCAGGCATGGTCAGGCCCTTCACCAGGACCGGCACGGCAGGCTCGCCGAGATGCACGAATTCCCCCATCGCCCAAAACTCTTGCTTCCCTTC
>VFKF01000260.1 GCA_009885705.1 Nitrospira sp.
AAGTGCAGGTTCAACCCAAGATCGATTTCACCTTTGCCAAAGCTATGCGCGCATTTCTTCGAGCCGATCCAGACGTGATTATGGTCGGAGAAATGCGAGATAAAGAAACGGCTGAAATCGGCATTGAAGCCTCATTGACCGGACACCTCGTCATGAGTACACTCCACACCAACAGTGCGGTGGAAACGGTCACCAGACTTCTGGATATGGGCTGCGACTCCTTCAGTTTTGCCGATGCCATGTTAGGAGTCCTTGCCCAGCGCCTCACTCGCCGGATCTGCAAAGACTGCAAGGAGCAATACGTCGGAACCGCAGTTGAGTATGAGGAAATTCGCCAGGGGTACGGGCCTGCGAACTGGGACAAGCTGGGCATCCCGCAGGACAACACATTCCGCTTAGCCCGCGGAAAGGGATGTGAGACTTGCAATCGCACAGGCTTTAAGGGACGCGTGGCCCTGCACGAGTTGCTCCTGGGATCGGATCGCATCAAACGTATGATTCAGTCGAAAGCCAAAACTGAAGAGATGGTGAATGCTGCCATCGAGGACGGGATGACGACCCTCATGCAGGACGGAGTGCAGAAGACGCTTCAGGGCCACACCACGTTCAAAGAAGTGAAGGCCGTGGCGATCAAGTAGTCACGGGTGACGCGCGGCCGTCAAAAAACCTGCCTTCTCCCCTAGCAACCTCAGCCCTCTCAGGTCCACCCGCTACAGCGTCGAGACTGTGCATGCCTCGACGACTCAGCATGATTGAATGCCAAGCATGCATCCGCAGCTATGTTGATAGCCAGCGGCATCCGTCTCCCATGGGGAACAGAAGCCAAGAAGAAGATGATCGCACCAAATGATCTTATGTCAGTGGCGAGGCAACACGGGAGAGAAATTTCCGCAGGCGAGTTTCAGCGCGTTGAGAGAGCGCAATAAATTCCAACCCAAATGTATGACGATTGCCCCATCGCACGGTCGCATCGACATTCATCGTCGACGTCTGATCCGGCAATCGCAGACTGACCGCAAGCTGATCTCCCTGATTCATAGAGGCGGGGCTCATCACTTTTGCACCGTTCAACGACACATCAAGCACGACGCCCAATCCTGCCCGCTCAGCCGCTGCCCATCGCTGTAAGCCGATGCGTGCAAACGAACAGGCGAAAGGTGCCGGAATGCGAAGACGCGGATATCGTCTCGACTCAGTGCCCATTCCAACCTCTCATCCACAACCTTCCACGAATCCTGGACATGGGGAAATAATTATGCGGCGCTCGTTGACATGACCGCCACATACTTTTCCAGACGACTCTGTGCCGTTGAAGACAACTCCGTAAAAGCCAAGCCAAAGAATTGATCCTTTGTCCACTGCACCGTGGCCACGGCAATTTCGGCAGGCTTGATTTGCCTGGGAAGACGCAGGCTCAATGTTATTTCATCTCCAGGCTTGATCTCAGCCTCCGTGCTGACTCGCGCCCCGCGTATCGAAAGATCGTAGACCACACCCAAGTCGATAGGAGACCGACGCAACCAACGCCGGACCTGACGGCGCGACAGCGCGCAGGCGAACGGAGCGGTGATGCGCACTCGCGAATGCCGGCGAAACTTATTCAAACCAGAGGATCGATATGAGAGTTGTTCCATGGAGCGTCCCTACCCTGTCGCTACTGTACTCCAGAGCGCTCTACTCAGAAAATCATTTCATGAATTCAACTTGGTGGTCCATACCAGGGGACGAATAGCTCCACCATGACCAGACCTTCAGCAAATGCCATGTTTGACTCTCTCTATACCCCATGGTATTCTGCTCGTTCGTACGAGCCAGCTTTGTTGCCTCGCGCGGCCCCATCTCACTCGATCGTCCTAGCGCGCTTGATTCAGTTCGGACGAGCTGCTCTTACGTTCCATTGAAGGTCTGCACGAATACGAGCAGACCGATGGGCGAAGTGATTGAAGCATTTCTATCCGATCCCCTCATCTCCATCGAGCATCGGCCCAAACCGGAGATGCCTGGTTCTATAAAGGAGCATCTATGAAGCTATCCACTGGGTGGCGAGCCGATAAAACGAGAAAGAACCGCGCAAGGGCAACAAGGAAACCGAAAATCAGGTGGGAGGTACTCGGCCTTCCAAGTCCTCTTGATCCAAGCCTGACGACCTCCATGGAGGATATCCGCCAGCAGGTGTCGAACATGGCTAGCCGTGGATTCGGCCAGGGCACTCGCTCGCGTACGGCTGAGCGGGAAGCAAAGACTACCAATCATACTCCTGACTCAACCAGCAAGAGACGCCGCGGAGCGACGGAACCGTCGCCCTCGTAGACTGGACCAGACCATAACGGCACGCGATTGACGAATCACGACGAGTCGTCACGCAAAGGAGGGCATCATCGGACGAGCAGGAAAAACCACCATCGCAAAACGAGATCGCGAAAAAGCGAAACAAGTCCAGCGGCGTGATAAAGACGCGAAGCGGGAACAGCGTAAGACCGAGAAGCCAGACCGCCCCTTGAGCACTGAGGGAGGAGAAGATCCTGATTTGGCAGGGCTTCAGTGGGGCCCACAAGAACCGCTCTACTAAGAATGATGTGAGGGCAGGCCCCGCGCATCACATCACGCCCACCCGACGCCGCCCTCACAAATCGTTCGACGGAAAGCCAGCCAAGCCGCGTGGAGGGCAACCACGCGGCCATCTCAGCCATCAGCCTCCGAGAAACACCAGGTCCTCTGCATCTACCAAGACCAACCAATCATTTTTAATCGTCGGCATCAGCCCTGAACTTCCGGCATTGACGTGCACCTGAGTCCTGGCACCCCTCTCGACCGAGAAGTCTAGGCTCCCTCAGGCACGACAGGACCTGACTGCTGTTGACGTCGATCCTCGCCTGGACGGCCCCACCGCTGACGATCGCCCCTGGAGCGATCAACCCCTCCCCTCGAAGGGGAACGATCACCGGGTCCAGGACTTCCCTCTGCCAACGGCACAGCGTGCCCCAACAGGGTCTCGATCGCCCGCAGCTGATCATGATCCTCAGCCGTCACGAAACTGGTGGCTCGCCCAGTCATCTTCATCCTGGCTGTCCGCCCAATACGATGGATATAGTCCTCCGGAGAGTTCGGCAAGTCGTAATTCACCACATGGCCGATATTCGCCACGTCGATTCCGCGGGCTGCAACGTCCGTCGCGACGAGAATCCTCACTTGCCCGCGCTTAAATCCGTCAAGTGCGCGGAGACGCTGCGGCAACGTTCGATCTCCGTGGATGACCGCTACACGGTGACCGGCCTGCTCTAGCGTCTGACCGAGTCGATCGACCCGGCTCTTGGTCCGAGCGAACACGAGAACCGTTCCCCGCTCAACCCCCAGCAACGACACCAATAGATTCGTCTTTTCATGGAACGTCGTATAGTGCACCGCCTGGGTCACACCTTCAGCCGTCGTCGAGTGAGGTGTCACCATCACACGAACAGCATCCTTCAGGCTTGCCTGAACCAGGCGGGTCACGTCTGTCGGAAGCGTGGCGGAAAACAGTAACGTCTGCCGCTCCAACGGGAGCGCGTCAAGAATCTGATTGATCTGTGGAGCAAAGCCCATGTCGAGCATACGGTCGGCTTCGTCCAGCACCAGAATCTTGATGGGAAGCATATTGACCGTCCCGTTCCACATATGGTCCAGCAACCGCCCCGGTGTGGCGACCAGAATGTCGGGCCGCTGGCGCAGACCTCTGATCTGCGCCTGCATATCGCTTCCCCCGACAATCACCGTGGCAGAGATATTGTGGCTCCGCCCCAACTTCTCGATCGAATCGAAAATCTGCAACGCTAATTCGCGGGTCGGCGCAAGAATCAACGCCTGCGGATGCCCTTTGGGCAAGGCGGCCAGCCGCTCGATCATCGGCACCACAAACGCTGCGGTCTTCCCGGTGCCGGTTTGCGCACACCCGATCACATCCCGGCCCTCAAGAGCTGGGGGGATGGCCTGGGCTTGAATGGGAGTAGGAACTAACAACCCCGCTGCCGTCAAATCTCGCAGAAGCGGCTCGGACAAACCAAGGGTGTGAAAACTCGTGTGAACAGAGGTATCCACTGCACTATCCTTTCAGTGTGATCGCATTAAGACGGGATCAGAGAGCCGAGGGGAGAGAAACCAGAAAGGGATCAACTCCGACAGGACCTGGTCGCGATGCGATCGCGAAGTCCGTTATGGTGTATACAGTCGTACCGCCGGACACTGCGGCTACGATGTACGATCATCGTACAGTACGCCCCTTCAGGCGTCAACTCTCTCGAAAAATCAAGAGGCTCGAAAATATCACGGGATAAATAGCCAGCACTTCCAATACATAGAACTGCTGATCATGTTGGAATGACCGGCTCGGTCGCTATCCTCAATGAACTGTGATATGGTGAAAGAGGTTCAAGCTCGGTCACTACTCTATCCCTCGCGCCATAACTCCCTCCCTCTAGATCCTGCGCGATCGATGCTCTAGTTTCCGCCCTGCTCTGCATACAGATCTCATCAAAGAGATCGAACAACAGAACCAGTCCGTGCCGCACTCATCTCTGTTCCAGCCGTACGATCGGCAAACGACCAGGACCGAAGGGTCCTTGAACGAATAACAATGCCGCGTATAATGTCGGCCTAAGGCCGTGTACGCATTCCGATGAACGAAGAGGCACGATGAGCCAAACAGCCCCTCAACGCGCGACTCCACGATCACCCACGATCGCCATAACATCGACAGGACTTCCGATTGCAATCAGCCGACGCTACAACAAGGTCTGGACGATCATATTGTTTTGCGCCATTGCCGTAGGCGCCATGATCGGAGTTCCGCTCTATGGATACGTCTATCACTACAGCTGGCTGGACTGGTCCCTCTTTGGACTCCTCTATGTCGCCAGTGGACTGGGTATCACAGTCGGCTACCATCGACTGATGGCCCACCGAAGCTTCGACTGCCCGAACTGGGTCAAGGGCGCACTCTTAATCGCGGGGGCTTGGGCGCTGCAAAACTCCGCCATCAAATGGGCATCCGATCATCTGCGACATCACGCACATTGCGACGAGGTCAAAGATCCGTACAACGCGCAACTGGGATTCTGGCATAGCCACTGCGGATGGCTCTTTACCCCTGATCAATATGCCGATCCAAAATATGCGACGCGCGTCGCGAACGATCCCGTTGCGATCTGGCAACACCAACATTACCCCCTCCTGGTTCTCACAGGTCTAGCCGGCACGTTTCTCATCGGCTTTCTCCACAACGGCATCATGGGCGGCATCGGCTGCTTTCTCCTCGCTGGTGTGGGACGCACGTTCGCCGTCCTCAATTCGACATTTTGCATCAACTCCGTCTGCCATCTGTGGGGACAGCAACCACACGGCACGGCAGATTCCAGTCGAGACAGCTGGCTCGTGTCTCTCGTGACGTTTGGCGAGGGGTACCATAACTACCATCACATGTATCCGACCGACTACCGAAACGGCCATCGCTGGTATCACTTTGATCCCTCGAAATGGCTCATCCTCGGGCTTTACTCACTGGGACTTGCGACATCGCTGCGGACAGGCTCGTACGTCGAAGACTCACTCACTCGAACGACGTAATACGTCACGAAGGGAATCTCGATGGGGAAACGAGTCCTGTACGTGGGAGGACTCCCGGACAAGGTCTCGGACTGCGAGCTACGCGGCCTATTCGCCTCCTATGGACTGGTCGCCAGAGCCTATGTGGTCCGGTTTAAACATACAGGAAAGTCCGCCGGATACGGATTCGTCGAAATGGGGTCCGGTGAACAGGCCTTGAGCGCCGTGGTGGCCCTTGAAGGCACCGAATGGGAGGGACACCTCCTCAGGCTTTACGTGACTCCCTACGCTAACCAACCAGCCTAACCTCACACGTCTTGGAGATGGAATCACCATGGGCCGTACCAACTTAGACCCGATCATGACCTTTCCCGATGGGTCGCATCTCTTGATCAGCACAGCCTGTTCAAAAGAGGGCAGTTTCTCCTGTGCCCTCTACATGGCGACCATCGAAGCCGATGATCGAGGGGCCTTCCGCGTCGTCTCCAACCATCTCGCTGCAGCCACCTGCCTCGTGGCTCAAGAAGACGCCTACAACCATGCCCAGCGCCTCTACCCGCGTTCTGCTGAGACGATGAAAAAACCGCCCTACCTCATTTGGCCAGGTCCAGGCCCAACTGGAAACGCAGATGTATAGGACCGCCGGCTGAATCCCTCGACCAGGCCCCCATCGCGCTGAAGAAAGAGCGGCTATAGCTTTTCACGTGCGTCTCTGTTAAGGTGCTCCTGTTTCATGCGGCGGGCCTCGCATGAAACAGCAAATAGAACGGCCCATCACCGATATTGTTGTTGCCGAGAATCTGATCGGAAGTTCGACCCAAGCCGCTCCATTGTTCGCGTCTTCGGCCCGTTCCTTCCCCTCGTGTATTCGTTCTCGAGTCGCAGACAATATCAATTTCAGAAGGAGGAACCCCCATGGGTTCAAAACTTTATGTCGGCGGGTTGCCGTATGCGGCAACTGAATCACAGCTCACCACCCTCTTTGCCGCGCATGGCACCGTCGAGTCTGCGCGCGTGATCACGGATAAGTTCACCGGGCAATCACGAGGCTTCGGCTTCGTCGAGATGGCCACACAGGAAGAAGCCAAGGCCGCGATTGCGGCGTTGAACGGCTCACAGATGGACGGGCGTCCCCTGACTGTCAATGAAGCCAAGCCACAAGAACCACGCACCGGCGGCGGTAGCGGCGGTGGCGGTGGTCGTTTTGGCGGCGGTGGCGGCGGTGGCGATCGCGGCGGTCGCAGCCGCTTCTAACGAAGCGCTTACCAGCAAAAGCTGTAGAAGGGGCGCTTCTCACGAAGCGCCCCTTCGCATTTTAGCCATCCGGCCGGTCTCAAGTCCTCGTACCTCTCTTCAGCTCATCGTGGCATACGCCAGTCTACAAATCTCCCCTGCTAGCTCTTCCACCCAGACAACACACACCGTTGCGCAATCAGTGGCGTAAAGCTTTCCACATCTTCAGACACCGTTGTCATGACTTCATTCGCCAATCTGTGATCATCAAAACATTCGCACGCATCATCAAGAAACCCACCCCGAAGCAGCGGGTGTTGAAGAAAGGCCTGACCCGCTCCAGTTGCCACTTCCAAAGGATACTCGGCCACCGAAATGCGCGTGAGATGAAGCCGCTCCAGCCAACCACGAACGTCTTCGGCTGACGGCCGTTCAGCAAGGTAGACCTCAAGCCGGCGGCGCTCGGTCAAGAGTCCAGCAACAGCCATTTCTTGGTCGATCCGACGCCACAGCGAATCAAACGTGCCGAGCGAAGGAAAGGTCAGCACGAGCTGACCTTCAGGCTTGAGGTGCTCCAGTAACCCCTGGATGACCTCGAAACGATTGGGACGGAAAAACATGACGGACAGATTGCCCGTAATGCGATCGAAACGGGGTAGGTGCGAAGGCAGTGCCCGCATATCCTGGCATTCGAACCGTAGCCATGGAAGCTGTGCGCCCTGGATGACTCGTGCGCTCTCCACCTGGCGTCCACTGAGATCGATAGCCAAGACTTGCCCGGTGGGCCCCACCTGCGCTGCCAAATGGAACGCAGGAATCCCATGCCCGGAAGCAATGTCGAGAATGGACAGACCAGGGCAAAGATCTACATGCTGCAACAACGACTCAGCAAAGGGAGTAGACCAATAGTCATGGGATGGAAGAGGCCACCGAGAACTCGCATCCGTCGCACACTCGCTCATGAAACGCTTCCCCTCTTGTAGTGGCGGCCCAACATGCCTCAACCTGGACTATCAGCCATTTCACGAAGCGTCAACCATGACCGCCCAGTGCAGCCAAGACTGTTGGCAGAAACACTTCTCAGGATTATTCCGGGAGGGCCGTGAAAGAAAAGACGTCACCGCGGATTCGGCAGGGTCGGGCGAGTAGGCGCCACCCCTGACCCCTGAGACCTACGAGGATTTCGGCTGGCGTTTCACATGAAGGCCCTTGTCGCTCTTGCTCAGCGGTTTACTGGACTCGCCTTCAGAGAGAAGGTCCTCAATCTGGGACTCGGTGCAGGTCAGATCGCCATCGATAACTTTCCGCATGGGAGTGCCGGCCGGCTTGGCTGCGGCATGAACCTTCTTATCTTTGGCATCGTCCGACATGATGGCTGTACTCTTTCTTGGTGAATAGGTGCTGCAATCAAGCAGGGCACCTACTGCGATAACATATGATACGGCGCGGGTATGGGAGGAGGATCCTCCCGTGATCAGTAGGCCGATTGCTCGGCGACGCATCCATAGGATGTACGTCGATCATGCCGCATAATCTGAAGATACACGCACTACACTCCCACGGACAGGACAGCCGCACTCTGAAGTGGCGGAACAACTGCAGCTGGCGCCGTCTGCATAGATGCCTTCAGCTCATCAATCGCTCTCGCAACATCTTCTTCAGTCGATCCAAACCGATCGCCCATTACCTTCACGGCCTGTGTGATCGCCTTCTTCATTTTCACAATCTGTTCTTCCGGTGTCATAACGTCTCTCCTTTAAGTTTTATTTCAGATCTGCAACGAGAGGCTGCTACTCGTCCATGGAATCATGTGACCCCAACAAACCGATCTACCTCGGTCCCGGTGTACACATAATAGCCCCAGCCATGACACATACGCTGAACTAGGAGCGGCGGAGACTGGGGGATCAGACGCGCGGGAAGGACACAACGGGCGCGAGGGATAGAACAGTCAGCGAGGCTCAACGCAGCACAGCCCTATGCTAGACGCCATAGCGAGCCTGGTCAAGGGCTAATAACAGGATGTCCGGACGTTCCGCCAGCGCCACAGATCATGGCCCCTGACGCAAGAGAAGCGAAACGGTTTCAACGATGCTAATGATCTAATTCGTATCGCACGGCGCTGAGTAGCTGAGGCATACTAAACGGTTTCCGAAACGTCTGTCGTGCGCCGAGAAGCTTTGCGACATCTAACACGTTCTTTTCCCCTCCCGCGCCTGAGATCGCGACCACCTTGGCGTTGAGGAATTCACGAGTCAGCTCCAGAAGCATATCCAGCCCGTTCAACTCTGGCATGAGGATGTCTGTGATGACCAAGTCCGCCGGTTTTCGGCGATACAACTCAAGCCCCTGGCGGCCGTTGGCAGCCTCCGTGACCTCATACCCTGCCGCTTCAAGAGCGGAACGGAGCAGAATACGGATGGACTCTTCATCATCGATGATCAGAATCGTCGACATGATACGAAACACTCCCGTGGCTCTCGATGAAAAGGACATTCCTGAGCGCCGTGCATATGAATCACGCACACAGCGCCGGCCCCTTACGACTCCTCTTCTTCGATACTATCGATGGTGGCTTTAATCCCTTCAACAAAGGCCTCAGGCTGGGCCAGCGCGCGCTCCGTTAGTTGAAACTCAGAGACCAACACACCGTCTTTATCAACAATAACCAAGCGATATCCCTGCTTCACAACGACATCCCCTCGTGATGTAACCCCATCTGCCACGAGACTACCACAGGAAGAAGTCTGACTTCGACGATGGAAGTCCGAGGAGAAATAATTTCAGATGGATGGCTGATGCGGCCAGCAGAAGCAGATACAGACACACCGGCGCGCGCGAGACGAGGGACCCACCACTCGAAGAAGCACAACACTAGCCTCGTTACTGCCTTATCTCGGTCGAACCTATAGACACGCACTGATCGCCCTTTCCCAGTTTGCGAGTGAACAGCTCCAGGGCCATGTCGTAACAAATCCTGGCCGCAGCCGGATCGTAGCGGGGACCTTCGTCGCGAAGAAAGGCATGCGCGGCATTGAACTCATGCCACTGGAAGTGCGTTCCGGCATCACTCAACGCGCTGTAAATCAGCGCACGACCCTCCAGGGGAATGTGAGGGTCCTGCCTGCCCCAAATCATCAGCAACTCACCCCTGATCTCGCCGATCCGGTCCAGGCTGTTGTCGTGCATGCCCTTGCCCAAACTACGCTTGTGGATGTCCGTTGCGTAGAAACAGGTGGCGGCTAACACGTCAGCCTGCATGGCCGCACGAAACGCTAAATGCCCTCCAATGCACAGGCCCATAACCCCCAGCTTGCCCGTGCAATGCGAGGAGGATTTCAGATAGTCTAGCACTGCACGCGCATCGCCATCGTAGCTCGACAATATCTTGCTAGTCTTGTGCCGATTCCCGCGCTTGGCGCCCGCCTCGTCATAGGCCAGCACGGTGCCTGCCGGCTCCAGTTCGTGGTAGATCTCGGGAACCGCCACCACAAATCCATGGCTCGCCAACATCGCGGCTGTTCGCCGGATGGGCCCCGTCACTTGGAAGATCTCCGAATACAACACCAAGCCAGGATACCGCCCCTCAGCCGCTGGCCGAAAGAGGTACGTACGCATAGGCCCCGTGGGAGTGGGGATATCAGCCGACTCGGTATCGTTGACGATCATCCCATGTTCCAATGTAGCAACAGAACACCCACTCCTCATCGCTCGCAGAGAGAACAGGGTAACGTCGACCGTGAGAGATCACAGATACAGACCCTGTAGCATGCTTTCTCAAACAGAAAGCGGACCCCCGTGTGGCAAGAACCTTCTACCGCCCCCTGCTGCGACTCACTAATACCCACGCCCACTGCTGCCGCGACCCATTCGATCCAGCGGGAGCGCATCATACCGAGTTTTTAAGTCTGGATGCCCGTTGAGATAGGCTTTGACGGACGCCTCATCCGCAAAAACATCCGGGCTGCGCTTCCGATACTCGTCAATCGACAGGTGATGCTTCGCTAAGAGTGTGCTGAGCTTTGCATTGATGTCCGCGCCCATTTCTTTCATCTGCTCTGGCGACGGCCGCTGTCCTTCCTTGAACCGCTCCCCGCCTTGGAAATAACTCGTCATCATCTCGCCGATCTCAATCCTGGCTTTCACAAACGATTCCACCTCGGCCGGATCCGCCGCATAACCGAACCCGGCAAACAACACAACACCCAACGCCATTCCAATCGTGCAACGAGACAACGTCATAGCCAATATCCCTTCGTAACAGGATGGATGAGCCAAGCCTTCAATCAACGGACGCCACTATATCATCCCGGCCGATCAAAAACGGATGGGGAGAATGTGCGTACAGATAAACCGCCCCTGCCTCAGTGAACAAGAATGAACACAACATGCCGGCACTCATGACCGCCCATGTCCCATGCGAGACCGGGGGATATTCCCTCCATTATTCGCTATGGCAGAGCTGCCTATGGTACAGTAATACTGTCTATGTTGAACGAAGAACATTGTCATTCCGTCCCTGTTGACGACGCCCATGAACGGTCGCGTGAACTATCTCCGCCGTCTCTCCGTCAACGCCATACTGACTCACTTCGTGCGTAACTCGAGACCGCTCGCCGGGATAAATCGCATCGATGACCTGTCCGAAACCGTGGGATGCACGATGAAAAGACCGGCAGTTATTCTTCACTCCATATCGGATTACAGGGAGAGACCATGACTATGAATACCGTAAAACCTGCGCAGCCACGAACCACTAAGGCCTGGGTCCGCATTCCCGATGGCACAAAAGTCAAACACCGTCATGAAGGGCACATTGGATTTATCGATGGGCTGACCGAAATTGTCACCGGCCCCAACCGGAACCCGGATGGAAAAACGCAATATCGCATGAATATCGGGGCACCGGATCGCCAGCTCGTCACAGAAGACGATTTGTCTATTCTGATCGACGATGAAGATCTCGTCATTATGTTGCGGCAGAAGGCACCGTATCGCCGCGCTGTCACACAATCGCTCCACAGTGTGCTGGCAGCGGATCGCTTCATTAAACCGGCCTAACAGGCACTCGAGCGAGTGCGGTGAGGATGGCACACGTGGTAATGAGCACCGTGAAATGCCTGCCCGCAGAAACCTGGATACAGAATCGATCATGACAGAAACCTGTTACGCCAAAGGCCAGAAAGTGATCCTGGTTACTAATCAGATCAAGAATGGCAAATGGTTATGCAAGTTTTCGATTCCAGGATCCAGCCATCTCGACGGCGGCGTGGCAGGCCAGGATTCATCGAAGGGCTACAACACCGAATGGGAAGCGAGAACCAACGCATTTCAGCGAGCCAAGCTCATGCTGGAAGGGCCTCAGGACGTCACGCAGGATCGTCCTTCCTGAAAAATCATGATGGCTGGTCATTGTCGTTGGACCGTGAAAAAACGCAGACTACGCTGGCTGGAAAAACATGCTTGAGGTGTCTCGCCGTTAAACGGCTCTGCCTATAACGCCCCTCTCCCCACCGACTCGCACGGGATCCCCTGCACATTAAGTCCCACAACAACTGCTTTCAGCAGACAGATACATTCCGCACGAGGCACTGCCTCGCATGGTTCAAGAATCATGCGGGCAGTGCTGCTCAATAACAGGCTGTTAGGCCCAGGTCCGGTGCAGTTCGCTGACATGCTCGACTCCACCCACGGCACTAATCTCCCAACGGACATCGTCTGGAATCGTGACGACGCGTAACTCAGCACCATGGCCATTGGCAGCCATACCGAGCTCCTCCACAACTTGTGACAACTTCAGGTCATCACGCGGAATCAGTATTCCGCATTGATTGAGGCTCGGCTCTCTCGGCGTCGCAGCCTCAGGCCAGTAGGCTCCGAGGTCCGTTTCCTTCAGCGCATCCAGCTGGCCCAGCTCACGCAACCGCAGAAATGCTTGGTGACTCACCGAAAACTTGTCGTAGCTCTTATTGATTACGATTTTCTTCATGAACCGATCCTTTCCTCTCCCTTGTCGGGACTCAGAGTGTCGCAAGATTTGAATGGCCTGGGACCGGCTCTTCTATCTGCGCAATCCTGTTGTGTGATTCGTCAGGCTACCTTTACCGGATCTGCATACTTGCTCGTATAATTCCCGGTCCAGTGCGAATAACGACGGTTTGCCCACGTATTCACGTCTCCATTCTCAGTTGCGCCATATCGCTTCAACAAAACGGCCGTGAAGGTGACCAGATTCCCCGCAATCTCCAAGAGGTCTGCGTCCGTAATCTTCACCCACTTCGCTTTGAGTGGCGCCTTGAGTTGTATCCAAAATGCTGAAAATTGTTCTTGATTCATCTGACCTTCCTCTCTTGCGTGGCTGTAATGACAACTGTGCACATTGATTCACCCGATGTGCCACAAAGGCTTGGCCCGTCATAGCAGACCGCTGAATCTGTCAGAGACAGCGATCGTGGGCCACAACAGATGCGGGGAAGCCAATGGACACTCTGGCGTAGAAGCGGCGGAGACCGGAGAATCAGACGCACAGAAACGTGGGAGGGAGTGCAGTGCGAGAGATGGGACAGTCGGCGTGGCTCAATACGTCGTCCCTCACCTTACAGGGCTCATGGTAGAGAGTCAATGTGCTCGAGACAGGAGCAGGCTGTAACAACTTGATATTGTGGAGCAATAATTATTCTGCCGGCTACTCTTCGGGAGAGGATACGGAAGACGTTCGCTCTGACCGTACGCCACTACTGGACCACAGTTGTACGGTGCCCTGTATCCAGCGGCTAGACATCTGGAATCTGCCAATCAATGGGATCTAGCCCGGCATCGACAAGATTGCGGTTAACCTGCGAGAAACAGCGGCATCCGTAGAATTTTCTGACAGATAATGGCGAAGGATGTGCGCAAGCAACCACGGCATGGTGCGATTGAGTGATCAATGGCAACTTATTCTGAGCCTTGCGTCCCCAGAGTACGAACACCACTCGCGTTGGCTTCGCGGCAACCAGTTCGATCATACGGTCGGTGAATTGCTCCCACCCACGCCACTGATGCGAGTTGGCCTCATGTGCCCTAACTGTAAGGACCGTGTTGAGCATAAGGACGCCCTGCCTGGCCCAGGGCGCTAGATGCCCGTTATTTGGAACTCGGCATCCCAGATCGTTATGGAGTTCTCGATAGACATTGCGCAAGGAAAACGGCAAGGGATTAACAGTCGAACGTACGGAGAAGCAAAGTCCATGGGCATACCCAGGCGTGGGATAGGGATCCTGGCCAAGCAGGAGCACACGCACTTGATCGTAAGAAGTTTCGGCCAATGCGTTGAAGAGGTCCTTGCTGGGAGGGAGAACCGACTGTCCACTGGAAATTTCACTGTCTAGAAATGCATCGAGCTTGCGAAAGTATGGTTTACGCGTCTCAGCATCAAGCAACGTTCGCCAGCCTGGAGGAATAGAAGGAATCATAGGCGGACTGATACCACAGATTCAATCTGCAGGTCACGAACCATCGCGGAAATAATTTTACTAAATAGAGGCGTGATGGTGGCAAACATGATCAAGGCAATAAAAAGCCCGCTGACCTTTCGATCAGCGGGCCTTTTTGTAACCCGGCAGCGTCCTACTTTCCCACTGCCTCACAGCAGCAGTATCATCGGCCTTGGAGGGCTTAACTTCCGTGTTCGGGATGGGAACGGGTGTGGCCCCTC